>NZ_JBHFMW010000025.1:0-113068 GCF_041929505.1 Aeromonas sp. MdU4
ACCTTGAACAACTCACCCGGCTTACCTTCGGCTTTCGCAACCCTGACTATCAACCTCAAAGTGGTGGGGTCCATCCGGTTGAGATCCAGCTGATACGTGGTCTTGATGGTTGGCTATTCGACTACGTCACTGATTTTAGCTACCAAGGCTTGGGACAAAATACCGAGCTCTGCAAAGAACTCGACTTCAACTTCCTGGATAACGAGCACTACCTGCAAGGCTGGGGACCGTTCCCCATGGCGGATGCCCAAGAGTTATTCAACATGTGGCAGAACAGTTTTCTTGCCTACGCCCAGCTGGGCTTTTTTACCGTCTCCGTCAATAGTGACTGAGGAGGCATGATGCCCAAACAACCGATAGCCGTTGAGTTGGAGGCCATCAATCGAGAGGGAGAGACACAGGTGGTACGTGACAGTGGCCTGACGGTTCAGGGCTACAGCGTCTACCTGCGGGCCGTCGAAGCCAGTGGACTGGCAGAACGGCTGAGTGTGGCACTCGCTATCCCGCTCAACGTACTGGTACCCGAATCGCTGATGCCGGTGAAGCGTGAACCCGCAGCCACGGCAGGCCCCATCACAACGGACAGCTGAACCCCCCTCAAGATGAACCAACAACCTCTCTGTATTTAGCCCCGGTATGCCTCGCGCTGCCGGGGTTTTCTTTTTCAGGAGACCACCATGCGTTACCACAAACTGACAGCCGGGGAATGCCCCGGCACTTATGTCGTCACCGAACCAGTGACCGAGCAAGACCTGCTGCGTATTGCCAACCAAATTGCCCGCAAGCGCCTAGCCAAAGGCACCGCTATTACCAGTACTACAGAGGCCGCTGAGCGACTGCAAACCCTGTTGCAGGATCGGGAGCACGAAGTGTTTGGTGCGCTATTCCTTGACTCCCAGCATCGTGTCTTGGCCTTTGAAGAGCTGTTTCGGGGCACCCTCGACAGCGCCAGCATCTACCCACGGGAAGTGGTCAAGCGTGCCCTGCTACTCAATTGCGGGGCCATCATCGCGGTGCACAACCACCCCAGTGGTGACCCAGAACCCAGTCACTCTGACAGGGTATTCACCCAAGCCCTCAAAGAGGCCTTGGCGCTGGTCAATGTCCGGTTGCTCGACCATCTGGTGGTCGGTGCCGAGGGCGTAGTCTCGCTGGCCGAGCGAGGTCTGCTATGAACACTCCCCCTAGCAAATCACACCTCACCGTCCTCGATATCCTCATCGAGCTGCGCTGCTGGCTTGAAGATAACGTTCAGATGCAGGCCGAACCCGCCATCGTGGCTCACCTGCCTAACGGCTACCTGCTCACCCAGAGCGATTGTGTCGATGCTATTGATGCACTACTGCATCAGCTACGTCATTAGTCCGTTCCAAAAGAGAAATGAGCGATGCGATTACCTAATCCTTATTCCCTGGAGGAAACCCTCGAGAAGCTGCGCCATCGTCTGGCTGCCGCCTACAACGAAGATGCGCTGACGTTGCTGGAGAAGGCCGTCACCAAGGCTCGTGATGACCGGAGTTATGCCAAGCAGTTTGAAAAGACCTTGCAACGGGGATCCACTATCGAGCTCCGCGAGTGCCTCAGCCGCTTTGGCGACTACTTCGAGCACTCCCGCGACGCACCGTCCTATTACCCGCACCACGATGCCGTCAACGGTATTGATTGTGCGTTCTACGCCATCCTGTTTGAGGCTGCTCACCCCGACACACGCCAAGATCACCAATAACGAACCGTCGATCGCCCAATAACATGCCGATCACGTTTCCACCCGATCACCCGGATCATCAAACCAGGATCATCAAACCAGGATCATCAGCGCCAACACCATGATCCTGATATCCCGACACAACCCACAGGGCCACCTCACCGAAGGTGGCCTTGTTCATTTCAAGGAGTCATTCCCATGTCTGCCTTCATGATTGACCGCCAGGATTACCTGGCCTTTGCCGTGCAGTTGCACCGCTTTTGCAATGCCCCCATGCCACCGCACTACACCCTTGAGTTGCTGCGCACCCTCTGGTGGCTGCCGCCAGCAGACACGACCAGTACCTGGACATGGCGAGTTGATCGGTTGGTACGGTTGATGATGCTCGCCAACAGGCGGGCGGTCTGGCATCGCTATCAGTTAGGACGCCAGCAAGACCAGAAGGAACCACGCCAGCATGGCTCAACCAAACTGGGACCGCTTAAACCTGTCCACCGTTACCACCAGGCACCACTCACCGATGCCGAACTAGTGGCGCTCTACAAATTCACCTGCTGCGCCCTGTACCAATCGAGTGAATGGAGCGGGAGCCCTGAGCAGGCACCTCGGCTTGTGCAGGTACTACAGCAGTTGCAACAGGCTCTCGCACAAGACGTGCTGACCCGGTTGTCACTGTGGGAGCAAGCCCCTTGGGGAGAGATGTGATGAACCTTTCCATCACCCTGACGGTGACGAGCTCACCACCGAGCTCAACCGCCCAGATAGCCCAGCGTATCGACGATGACATGGCACACCAGCATCACCGTCTAGGGGATGGGGCCAGTGATGAACTGAGCATCAGCATCAGTTACCTGGTTGAACAGTTTGCACTGCTGGCAGCGGCTTACCGTTCACCTGCAGAAAGAGAGAAACACCCATGATCGAATTCAACGATAGCTTCACTCAGGTCGCAGTAGCTCAGGCCATGAGTGCACATAGCGATTTGCATAGGCTCATTACCTATCACCTATCAGCTCACCTTCCCGAAGTGGGCACACGACTATGACGAGACCGGCAAGCGCACTGGCCCCGACAAGATCAAGCCCGTACCAACGATGCACAAGACCACGCTGTTCGTGAGTCCACTGGACATGGTGGACAACCTGCCCCGCGAGATTAACTTTGCGTGGTGGGAGCGTGAGTGCAACGACCTCGGTTATCCCGTTGGGGAGTGGCGACGCACCATTGTGGGTGCCTACTTCAACCACGGCACCAACGACAACCCAAACTGGAGCAGCCACACATGAGCATCTTCGAGCACATGACATGGGGACTGGGCACCCCGAACCTGCCCAAGCTGGGGGCTCGAGCCATTCTGCAACGTGGTTATGTTGATTTCTTGGGCGACCGTGCCGGTATGTACGGCGAGCCAGACGAGGCGTGGCGGGCCGAGTGCGACACGGTGCTGCCGCACTTCCTGCGTGAGTTAACCAAGATGGCCAAGGCATACCAGATATGCACCGACATGGACGAGGTGTTTCGCCTTGAACACAAGGGCTGGGTGTGTGAAGCCAGTCCGAGGCGCAGCTACGGCTACCTCTACCTCGACATCTACCACCCCGTTAACTAGCGGGGTGTTTGTTTCAAGGATAAATATCATGAACAAGTTCTATCACGTGGGCACACTGGCCCGCCGTGAAGTCACCGCCCTGCTACACACGCTGACGCGCAATACAGCCGCCAATGCCGAGGGGATCCTCAACTATGTGGGCAGCAAGCTGACCCCCTACGACCAGCGCAAAGAGAAGGCCAAGGCACGGCACACATTGCGCCGGGTCAAGAAGGCTCTGAAGGTAGGGCGTATCCCGCTTGAGCTCACCGTGACCGGCTGCCGCATCGACCGGGAGAGCCATCAGGCAGACCGTTACTACTACGACCGCACGCTGCTGGCCCAAGGCTGGCAGCAGTACGATACCGAGGAAGACGCCCGGTATTTCGGTATCTGGATTCACACCGAGAAGCTGGAGACCTTTACTTACGCCGAGGGGGATACCAGTCATGTGATTGCACCGAACGTCGAGGCGTTTCGCGCTGAATTGGCGCGGCTCTACCAGTACCACCCGCAGGCACCAGCCTTTATCAGTATCGACCCGGAAGCGGGCGTTGTAACCCGCCACTTTGAACGCAAGCCGGAGGTGTGAAATGGCGAAAAACATCACCATCAAGGTACCGGGCAAGCACCCGCAGACCGGTGAACTCGCCACCTTCGAGCTCAAGGGCCAGCGCATGGATATCGACATCGGCGGCCAGGCCGTGCCCTTCCTTATTCACGGGAGGGGCATCGGCACCTCGCTCACCCACATCCCGAGCGGCTATCGCATCGCGCTGCTCGGCGGCTGGCTCACCGCGCGTTACGCCATACCCGAGAATAAACCCAGCAGAACGGCCTGCGCCCAGATGGCCATAGACCGACTGGTAGCCCAGTACGGTTCGCTGCATCTGCTGGACCGACTCAATTGCAAACCAGTTATCAATCAGATGTAACGCCCAGCCCAGACAACAAGGAACGTTGCAATGACCAACACCATCCCTGCAACACCTAACCCACTGGCAGGCCATTCGGTGATGCAGATGCTGGATGTCGCCATGAGTTCAATCCTCGGCGATTACGATGACGCAGACCTGGTGCCAGAATGGCAATGGGTCAAGCGTATGGCCTCCCATGAACATGTCGGTGTGAAGGATGACGCCGCATATTAGTTCACCCTGAACCTGGCCATGGCCCTCGATGCCATCCCGCCAGTACTGCACCCCTTGCTCACTGCCGCCCAGCAGGCTGGCGTGAACTACATCCTGTTTTACAACGACTAGCCACCGTGACCTGGTAACGGTCAACAGCCACAACAACCCTGCCACGCTTATCCACAAACAGCATAAAGGGCCAGCCCTCACTGGCTGGCCCTTTGCATCATTGGAGTCACCGAACATGACCCGTCTTATCACCGGGCTCGAATGCCCCCGAGCTCAACACACTGCATCTGCGCAACCGGAAAACGTTACCAGCCCCCGGCATCACCACCATCAAAGATGCGAAAGCTCGCCTGTTTGGCCGTTGGCAGCTAGGGCATCAGGTGACCATCACTGTGAGTCACCCTGACTACGTCAATCTCTCCCGGCTCTACCGGAGGCAGTTGGCCAGCCTGACAGAACTCCCGGAACATCTGAACAGACTGCGCCAGCGCCACAATGTGCCCGGCACCATCATCGACATTCAACTGAGGTATCGCTAATCATGACCACGACAGCTATCAACACCAATGACCAACAGCCCACAGCTCCAGACCAACCCACTCGAATTTTTGCACAGAGGGGCTTACCCCATACCGTGACGCCACGCTTTGGGCTCGTCTTATTCAAGAACATCATCGTCTGCTCTTTTTATCAGACCGAGCCTCATTGATTGGCGGATGGGAGGAGAACGCTATCGACCAACTGGAAATAACCTTCCCGGCCATCATTAAGGAACTGGAGAGCAAAATGCTGACGGGCGAGCTAGATGCCCGATGCCAGCAGCGTATCACCGTCCATCACCGCGGTTTCACCTGTGACGCCGATCCCCTTGGTAGTCACGGTTACGTCTACATAGCGGTTTATGCTGCATCTGTGATTGAGGTTACTCGCATAGCCAAACCCTAATCTCACTCATGAATAAAGAAAACCAATTTGTAGTTTTCTGAGTTGCCATATGTTCTGCCATACAACGCGTTCTCGTGCTAGCAGGTCAGGTCCTTAGGAGGCCTTTGCAGCTAACTCAGTTCGCATCTCTGATGCTGCACGAAGTATCGGCAGGCCTATCATTGCGATCACCACCATCGATAGCCCAGAGACTATCGCCACGCCGAAGCCCGCTCGCACACCATAGGTATCGATGACAAGGCCTGCCAACAGTCCGCCAAGCGCGACACCAATGCTGATGCCCGTCGTCATCCAAGTTAGCCCCTCGGTGAGCTTGGTGGGCGGCAGAATGAGAGTGCCAAGGTTCATAACAATGATCATCGTTGGTGCGAACGAGAGGCCCGCGATGAAGAGGATGCCTGTCATGATGTAGACGTTCGGAGAGAGGATCGGCAATAGCGCTGTACCGGCTGTGACCAGTATCCAAAAAATGAACTGCCTCTCAATCGGTAAGGCAATTCTCAATGCGCCGAACGTCAGGCCAGCAACCAACGATCCCAAGGCATAAGCAGCCAGGATGAAACTGGCGGCAGTTGGCCAACCTTGTGCATTGGCAAAGGCTACGACGGCTACATCGATCGAGCCTCCGATCACGCCCATTGCCCAAAGCGCCAAAATGATGATGCGAAGGCTGGGGATCTGCAAGATTGACTCACTGCTCCCCTTACTGCGCTTGACCACCTTTGGCTCAGTTTGCCGTTGCAGGACAAAGGCTGTTACACCAATAGCGAGCAGTAAGATGGCAGCAAGAGGCCCAGCTTCGGCGAAGGCACTCGTACTCATGCCAATTGCCAGTGGAGGGCCAATGATAAAGGCCATTTCCGTGAGGACCGTATCCAGGGAAAATGCTGTGTGCAACTGTGGCTTCCCGCGGAAAAGTTCTGTCCAGCGGGCTCTTATCATGGCCGGCATCGTTGGCATCGAGCCGGCCAATGCCGCTAGGATAAATAAAAGTGGCTCAGGAGCGGTCATGTAGGCAGCCGTCACTAGCATCAACAACATGCCAATACTGAATGCGGTCACGAATGGTAGAACCCGGCTCTGGCCATGTTGATCCACCAGTTTTGAGATCTGAGGACCTATAAGCGCATTCGATAACGTAAATGTGCCTGCGACCGCACCAGCCAGCCAATAGAGACTACCTTGTTGTACCAGCATAGTGATGATACCAATGCTAATCATTGCGTATGGCAGACGGGCTATCGAACTCGAGATCACCAACCCTTTTACACCAGGGATTGTCAGAATTTCGCGATAGGGGTTAGACATCATATTCTCACGTTGTAATTTTGTGTTGATCGACGTCCTGTAGTCAGGCCGATTTTTAGCTATGTTGTCGACAAGACAGGGGCAGAAACTTGTACATGCCCCCCATAAAATCACCGGAGAGAACGTTTTACCAGAAACTGGTGGTACTGATTTACAGGTCGAGTTGAACTATTTGCCCTCAGATCACTGTAGAGTTCCTTACGACGAGCATGGACACCAATCCAGACCGCAAGGCGTGACCACACATCCGCTTGTGGTAACATTTCGACACCTACTCATCCGTGATAAGTGTGTAGGTGTGAGGGGGAGACCAATTAGTGACCTTCCCTTTGTTTTTTATGGCCTTCACCCCAATGCCACCATCGCCCCCATAACCTGACGGGTGTCAACTTTTCCAATATCATACGGGCCATGTTTCATCATCAGTGATGGCATTTAATCACTGTGCCGCGACATACCAAAGCCGATGCAACGCTGGAGTAGATAAGTATGCAACCGTTTGAAATTCTGAATAATTAAGAGCTCGATTTGTTGGAAGCGCTGCTGGAGCGCTTTATCGATCTGGTGATGCACCACAGCAATGACATTGCGACCACTGACCTATGCAGCAGAAGACTATTCCCCGGTCGCGCCGGAGTTTGAACGACATGGTGAATGGGTCCCTCTGACCCACGACAGGAGTGGTTACCTAGGCGGTCTTGAGCTGGCGCCGTAGCAGACGCTACCGGCTCCTGAAACTGCTGCGCTGACGACGATCAGGGAACCGCTGGAGATCATGCCTGCGTCACTAGAGGCGCTCAGCAATGAACATCTGCAAGAGCAAGCCACCAAGGCCCGCTTTGCCGTTCGTATCCTGCATGCCTACTTTCTGGCACAACGTAGTGAGCGACCGGCACGCTCTCAACCATTGGTAAGGTTGGCCGCAACGAGCCGTGCCCCTATGTCAGCGGCAAGAAGCGAAAACAGTGCTGTTTGCACTGACCAACAAAATAGATAGCAAGAGAGGGCCATTGGCCCTCTCTTGCATTTGCTCACATCACGATGATAATCCCATCGCGTCGATAAAACGTTCGGTTATCTGTTGTGGACGAGTAATTGCGCCACCGACAACGACAGCATGAGCGCCTAGCTGCAAGCAACGGGCTGCCATTTGCGGGGTATTGACGTTCCCTTCCGCAATCACAGGCTTATTGACCGCCTCAAGCACAGAGCGCAGAAAGGCAAAATCATTGTCATAAAGCTTGTGGCCCCGAGTCTCGGCTGTGTAACCATGAAGCGTCGTGCCGATACAGTCAAAGCCCAGTACCTCTGCATGCTGTGCCTCTTCCACGGTTGCGATGTCGGCCATCAGCAGTAACTGTGGATAGCGTGCGCGAATTGCCTCCACCATCTGAGCTAATGTCAGTCCATCGGGACGTTGATGGAATGTGGCATCAATCGCAATCATCTCGGGTACTGCAGCCATTAACTCATCTACTTCCTGCATCGTTGCGGTGATATAGACATCAGAGCCTAGATAATCCCGTTTGAGGATCCCAATGACTGGCAAAGAGACCTCCTGCTTGATGGCTTTGATATCCACCACGCTGTTTGCCCGGATAGCACTGGCACCACCACGGGCTGCTGCCAGTGCCATCTTGCCCATGATGAAGTCACTGTGAAGCGGTTCATCTTCCAGCGCCTGACAGGAAACGATTAACTTGCCTTTGATCTGGTTCAGCATTGTACAACTCATGCTCCCAATAACTCCTCGATCTCGTTCTTGATAATGGTGACATGCGGGCCATAGATAACCTGAATACCATTGCCCTTGGTGATCACTGCAAGTGCCCCAGTCTGCTTTAACAGGCCTTCACTGACGCTCTCCCCGTTATGTACGGAGACGCGCAACCGGGTCGCACAACAATCCACATCCTTGATGTTGGTCGTGCCGCCAAGCCCGATGATGATGGCTTTGGCACGATCGGCGCCTACAGCTTCCGTTGTCTCTTCCTGCTGATCTTCGCGTCCCGGTGTTTTGAACTTGAAGCGCTGGATCATGAAACGGAATGAGAGGTAGTAGAGGCAGAACCAGGGAATGCCCACCAACGGAACCAGCATCCAGTTGGTTTTAGCTTGGCCTTGCAACACACCAAACAGCATGAAATCAATAAAGCCACCGGAGAAGGTCTGCCCGATAGTGATGTTGAGCATGTGCGCCAGCATGAATGCCAGACCGTCGAAGAAGGCGTGCAACACATAGAGCGGCGGTGCAATAAAGAGGAATGAAAACTCGATAGGTTCGGTGATCCCGGTCAGGAATGAAGTCAGGGCAGCCGAGATGAGCAGGCCTGCCACCCGCTTTTTGTTCTCGGGTCGAGCGCAGTGATAAATCGCCAGACATGCGCCCAACAGACCAAACATCATGGTGATGAAACGGCCGGACATGAAGCGGGCCGTGCCCTCATAGAACTGCACCGTATTGGGATCAGCCAGCTGCGCGAAGAAGATGCGCTGGGTTCCTTCCACCAGATGACCGTTGATCAGCTCGCTGCCACCCAGTGCGGTGGTCCAGAACGGGAGATAGAAGATATGGTGCAGACCAAATGGACCGAGCATCCGCAGCACAAAGCCGTAGATGAAGGTACCAAGATAACCGGTGGCATCGACCAGCCCACCCATCCCGAAGATCAGCTTCTGGAAATGGGGCCAGACGACATACATGACACACCCCAGCACTATGGCGGCGAGTGAACAGACGATAGGCACAAAACGGGAACCGCCAAAAAAGCCCAAAAACTGCGGCAGTTGTACCTTGTTGTAGCGGCTGTGCAGCCAATAGCTCATCAGTCCGACCACCACGCCACCGAATACGCCGGTCTCCAGCGTCTGGATCCCGAGCGCCATTCCTTGACCTGCCGCCCCCAGATTACCGCTCGCCAGGGTATCGGAGAGCTTGAGCAAGGTGCTGATACTGGCATTCATTACCAGATAGGCCAGCAACGCAGAGAGACCGGCGGTCCCCTTGTCAGAGCGGGCCAACCCCACTGCAACCCCCACGGCAAACAGCACCGCCAGGTTGGCAAACACAATGGCACCGGCATCGGCCATCAGCATAAACAGCCCCTGTAACCAGGGCACATCAAGGAATGGATAGGCAACCAGCGTGTTCGGATTGGAGAGCGAGCCACCAATCCCCAGTAACAATCCAGCAGCAGGCAAGACGGCGATGGGCAACATAAATGATTTGCCAAAACGCTGCGCCTTTTCGAAAAACGGGCTGCTTCCCGTCTTCTCGGACAGTGACATGATAAAAATCTCCATGAGTGAATCACATTGATGATAATTTTTACCAATACAACCCAAATGTCATGATAATTATTTTTATGCCGTGACCGCTCTCACATTCATAGCGTGAATCGCGTTAAAATCATGGCAGTTTGAATCCTCTCCCCTCCGAAGGAGTTCCCATTGAATCAACCTGTAGAAGCACCACGTGTTCTCTTACTGCTTCGTCATCAACTCGCCACATACAGCCAGACCCTGCAGCGGTTGGGACAATTCGTGCTGGAACAACCCCAGCGGGTGCTCTACCTGACCATCACCGAGCTTGCCCGTGAAAGTGGCACCAGCGAAGCCAGCGTGACTCGTCTCTGCCGTGGTGTGGGTTGTCGTGGTTATACCGAATTCAAAATGGCGCTGGCTCTGGAAACCCAGCAGGAACAAGCCAGCCAACCTCAGGCATCGGCGACCAGTGCATTCAGCACTCTGATTGAAGAGAGTGTGGCGGCATTGCGTGATACCGGGGCCTTGGTCAGCCAGCAGGCACTCTTACAAAGTGCCGAACTATTGGAGAAGGCCCGCCAGATCCAGATCTATGGTGTAGCCGCGAGTGCCATTATCGGGGAGTATCTAGCCTATCGCTTGTTGCGTATGGGTATATCCGCCCAACAGTTCAGTGATATGCATCGAGCCGCGATGAACGCGACTAGTCTAAAACCGGGGGATGTGGTGATAGCGGTCTCCAGTTCGGGCTCGACCAAAGACCTGCTTCATGCGGTACAACTGGGCAAAGAACATGGCGCTAACATCATAGTGCTCAGTAACACCAGTCGCAGCCCGCTCGCCACACTAGCAGATCAGTTGCTGGTTGCAGCAAAACCGGAAGGTCCACTGACAGCAGGTTCATTTCACTCCAAGATCAGTGCAATGCTGGTGATCGAGCTGCTGAGTCAACAGCTATTGGAAAATAGGCCGGAGCTGGGGGGAGCTATCTCGGATAGCGCCAAGGCCACGTTGCCTTGGTTGATATAATTGTTAAGCGAGGGAAGCGCCAACACTCCATGGATACCTGACAGGATCGGAGTCCAAAGTAATCCATCCAGATAGCACACTAGCCAACATCAGATGGCATAGTGAATGGCATGTCGAAAATCGCACATAAAGAAAAAGCCCAAGCAATTCAATTGCTTGGGCTTATCATTTGGCGGTGAGGGAGGGATTCGAACCCTCGATACGTTGCCGTATACACACTTTCCAGGCGTGCTCCTTCAGCCACTCGGACACCTCACCAAATTTTGGTCTGTGGTTTAACGTGTTCAGCCAACACGATGTTCACTGCGCTGTTGCGTTGGAACGGGGCGTAATGTAAGGGATACGATGGCTTTTGGTCAATGCAATTTTTTACTTTTTGCGTTCGTTTGCTCAATATCCGAACCAAGTGACCAAAAATATGCCGTTTCGTATCCCTTTCAATCAATTTACCGCCGCTTCGTGCAAATGTTCACCTTTGAGCGCCTCTTCCAGCGAACCGTAAAATTCCAGCTTGCCGGGCTGTGGCCGCACCTTGGCACGGGCCAGGGTCTTGAGCGGCTGGAACTGCAATTCAGCCACCCGCAACTCGACACCGGCTTTTGCCATCTGCTTGCCAAACTGGAGGAAGGCAGAAAGACCGCCCGCATCGAGGATGGAGACCGCCTCCATCTGCAGTATCAACACCCGGTGTCCTTTCACTTCCGCTTCCAGCTCGGCAAAAACCCGCTCTGCCGCAGCGAAGAAGAGCGGGCCATTGATCTTGTAGAGCAGACCGTTGTCTGGCACTTCATGGGCGTAACGCTTGTGCTCTGCCAAATCGTGCAACTTGGTCATCTTGGCAATTTCACGCATAAAGAGCAGGGAAGCGAGGATCACCCCGAAGGTGATGGCGATGACCATGTCAAAAATCACGGTGAGTGACAGACAGACCAGCAGCACCAGCACATCCGCTTTGGGGGCGCGACGCACCAGTTCCACGACCTTGTGCGCTTCACTCATGTTCCAAGCAACGATAAGCAGCAGGGCAGCCATGGCCGAGAGCGGCAGCCAGGAGAGCCAGGGTGCCAGCACCAGAATGGCGGCCAGCACCACCAGCGCATGGATCACGCCAGAGAGGGGCGAGGTCGCGCCGGCACGCACGTTGGCCGCCGAACGGGCGATAGCGGCGGTGGCGGTGATCCCGCCAAAGAAGGGGGAGAAAATGTTGCCAAGCCCCTGCCCCAGCAGCTCGGCGTTGGAGCTGTGCTTGCGCCCGGTCATGCCATCGAGCACTACGGCACAGAGCAGCGATTCGATCGCCCCCAGCATGGCCATGGAGAAAGCGGCGGGCAGCAGCCGCTCAAGGGCGGCCAGATCCCACACCACTGGTGCCCCATCCGGTCCGGGCAACGCCCAAGGCATTACCAACGTCGGCGCGATGGGCGGGATCCCCATCCCTTGTGTGCCATCGGCCAGGGTATAGCTGAACTTGCTGCCAATAGTGGCCACATCGACCCCAAAGTAATGCAAGCCAAAGCCAAGGCCCACACCGACCAGTACGGCAGGCAGATGGCCTGGTACTGGCAGACGTAACCGCGGCCACAGCAGCAGCACAGCCAGCGTTGCGATCCCCACCAGCGTATCACCCCACTGCCAGCTTGGCAGGGCGGCGGCCAGTGCATCGACCTTGCCCAGATAGGTTTCCGGCATGTGGGGGACACTCAAGCCAAAGAAATCCTTGATCTGCAAAGTTGCTATCACAATGGCGATACCGCCGGTAAACCCCAAAGTCACTGACGGCGGAATGTACTCAATCAGGCGACCAAGACGGGCCAGCCCCATCGCCACCAGAAAGAGGCCGGAGATAAGCGTCGCCATCAGCAGACCACCGACGCCAAACTGCTGGGCTACCGGATAGAGGATCACCACAAATGCAGCAGTCGGGCCAGAGATGGAGTAGCGTGAACCACCGGTTACAGCGATCACGATCCCGGCAATGATAGCGGTATAAAGGCCGTGTTGCGGCGGCACACCGCTGGCAATGGCAAGTGCCATGGCAAGTGGAATGGCGATGATGCCCACCGTCACACCGGCGATCAGGTCACGGCCAAAACGGGCCATGCTATAGGGCTCATCAATACAGGACTGGCGCAAGGCTATGGCGAGCTTCACGCTATTCAAAGGGGTTTGCTTGTGCATGTATATCGTAATACCAGAAGAGGGAGATAAAGGCCGGAGAGATCCGGCGCCCGATCATCATCAAGGGCCGGCAGAGCTGTCGACGCGGCGATGGTATCCTGCGTTACGTTACCCCAAACGGGCCTTTTTTTCGATGGGCAGGATCAATGAAACGTTCCCTCTCCTATTATTTGGCCTATTTCCCGCCAAATCGCCGATATTGACCTCTGCTCCAGCTCTTTTAGCTGCAAAGATTACCATTCGAGCCTCATTTGATGGCTAACACGTCTGCGACATCAGGTTCGGACTATTCGAGCTATAACGCTGACAAAAACAGGGTTCACCGACGCGACGCGGTTTTGTCCGACGAGATGACAAGGGACTGATTGTGCTGAAAATAAACCGAAAAGCGCAAGTTTTCGGCAAACAGTCCGAAAATCCGGTTTTCAAGAAGATCGCGGGTTGACACCCGTCTCCCCGGTCATTAATATTCGCCCCGTCTCAACGAGACAGGCAATTCCTCCTTAGTTCAGTCGGTAGAACGGCGGACTGTTAATCCGTATGTCACTGGTTCAAGTCCAGTAGGAGGAGCCAATTCCCTCGTAGTTCAGTCGGTAGAACGGCGGACTGTTAATCCGTATGTCACAGGTTCAAGTCCTGTCGAGGGAGCCATCTTCTAAAGCCCAGCCTTTTGGCTGGGCTTTTTCGTTGCTGTCGCTTTGATTATTACAAGCTGATCCAACCCCTCATCGACTGCATGCTCTCCCACAATATCCTTTCGGAATAAGCAACCAACTCGCCCTGATTTATCTCAATTCAAACCCTGACAAAAAATTGCTCCGGTACCTATCCGATCAGCTCAGATTGTCATATTTCCATTCTGTAGTCTGAACAACGACCAACCCCCTCCCCTTACGTCAATTCTTCCTGAAAGCACCTCCGGGCACCGCTTCCTGTCTTTCGACTGAGGAACCTTGGGGATGCTCAGACCAGAACTGGCTGCACTAGCGTGGAGATAACGCAGACTAAAAGATGAAGGCGCTCACCAAGAGCAAGAGAAGAAGAATGGTTAGTGGGCAAGACCGGAGCTGCTCTGGACCATATCCGGTCTTTGTGGCTGAGTTTGCCAAAGTTGCGAAAAATAACGTCGATGCAGATAAGGTGTCGGAAACGTACGCTGCGGGAGTAGGTACATACTCTAACACCAAGGGCTTGTTTGCACCCTACTAGGGGATCAATACACCTTACTGAAGTTTCTGCGCCATTCAGGCTGCTTATCTTGAAATGCCCAGTAGGTCTCCATATTGGTGATAACACCCGATGCAAAACTAAAGATGCTCGTCGCATAAAAACTGTCTGGACAACTGGGACTTGAAACATGAACAACACTAACTACCTTGTCACTAGTTGTTTCTTCCAGTGACAGGATTTCGAACGTCCAGTCTTTGCCAAAAGCTTCATTGACCACAATAAAATCATTTCGGCTTTCATAACACTCACGGCTTGTCGGCCACACAACTCTCAGATTTTCATGTAGTAATGCCTCACAGTCAACGTACTTGCCTAGGCTAAACCTAGCCCAAAGTTCTTTTACTATCTCTGTAGTTTTCATACACAAACCATTTGCTATGAGGGGTTTCTGAACCATGAGTACCATTTCTGGCTGAATGTCTAATTCTCCCAGACTTTATCAATAAAGCCCCTCCGCATCTTATTAGATTTTATATATCTACTTCTAGATGATGCATATTTAATTTTTTATGCCCATCACTTAAGAGGGGTCTATTGCAATAAGGGAGTGAGATCGACAAAAGTCCAGCTGCCGATTTTTCAGGCAACCAACAGATAGAACTGTTCTGCTGGGGACAATCCGTCCCCTTTCGGATAATGCAGGCTCACGCTTTTTGCTTCGCAAGCCAAGCCTGCTCGGACCGTCGAGTAAACTCCAGCATGTCATGGCACTCTTGTTGAGCTTGCTGAATCATCTCTGCCGTTAACACATCATAGACAGGTCTGTAGGCTCTCTGTATCGCTCGTCGCATTGCATCCCCAGGCCAGGGGTAACCTGCAACGTTTTCACTCTCAAAATCCGGTTTTGGGTTGAAGCTGGGAAGCACATATCCATGTTGCTCCAACTGCTCAACGAGTTGTTTAAGTTGCGTCTGCAATACCAGAGCTTCCGCTTCTGTTTGGGGTCGACTGCTTGAAAACACATACCGAAAGTTAAATTTCAGCACATCAACAACGGAAGGTTCATTAGACATAAAATTTTCCATGGCGTATCTAGTATCTAACTGGGCAATACAAATCACTGGGTTTATTGGCACCATTTATCCGCTGATAGACTCAGAACTTGCTCAAGTCCCTCATTAATTTGCGAATAACACGCTAGATGATGGATAAGTTCATTAGGTCTAAATGCGGCTGAGTTATGTCGGCCTGCAACCGACCACCGACAAACGTAACAGGTGCCATTCAAAGCGTGGACGGTCATAACGAGACCATTACCATCCTTCAAGCGGACAAGTTCCCCAACACTAAATTTTTCCATATACAACTCTCAAAATGAGCCTAGATACCATTAGCTAGGCAGGGTTGGCATGTTGCCAAATGTATCCTTAACCAGAGCTTGAGCACTGAACATAATTAAAAGAGATAACCCTCCTCCGGTGCGGGCGCATGGTTGTCTAGAAATTCTCCAGATCGTCAGGCCGCCGATAGCACAAAGGTGCCGTAAATCTCGGTAAGGCGATGAAGCGCCAAAGTGCTTGACCTGTCCATAAGGTTACGGCTTAGTCTGGCTGTGCTCCTCTGTGTAATAAGGATTGACTCATGCAACGCCGTGACTTTCTTAAACTTTCTGCAGCACTAGGGGTTGCTACGACTGTCCCTTGGTGGGATCAAGCTCTGGCAGCTGAACGCCCCATCCTGCCCATCCCAGCCTTACTTAAGCCCGATGAGGCTGGCGTGATAAAGCTGAACGTACAGCAAGGACAAATACAGTGGCGACAGACACCAACCCGAACCTGGGGCTATAACGGCAACATGTTGGGGCCCACCTTGCGGGCAAGGCAGGGACAGCAGCTCACTATCCAGGTCCACAACCAGCTAGCAGAAACAACCACGGTACACTGGCATGGTCTTGAAATCCCGGGCACTGCTGATGGAGGCCCTCAAGCGACCATTGCGACTGGTCAACAATGGCAAGCAAAATTCACTATCGAACAACCCGCTGCGACATGTTGGTATCACCCTCATACACATGGAAAAACCGGCCATCAAGTCGCGATGGGGCTAGCAGGGCTGTTCATTCTTGATGATGAGGAGAGCCTACGCCTCCCCCTGCCCAACCGCTGGGGTATCGATGACATTCCTGTCGTGATGCAAGACAAGCGCTTGAATGCAAACGATCAACTGGACTACCAGTTGGATGTGCTGAGTGCATCTGTGGGATGGTTTGGCGATATGATGCTGACGAACGGTGTCGAGTATCCCGGTCATACCGCCCCCAGAGGATGGCTGCGTCTGCGGTTGCTTAACGGCTGCAATGCCCGTTCTCTTACGGTAGCGGCCAGCGATGGACGTGCACTGTACGTTATTGGTAGCGATGGTGGCTTGCTGGCAGAGCCAGTGGCATTAACCAGACTCGACCTGCTGCCGGGAGAACGGTTTGAGGTGATGGTTGATCTCCGTAATGGTAAATCATTTGATCTCGTGAGCCTGCCGGTTCAACAAATGGGCATGACCTTAGCCCCGTTTGATGTCTTACTGCCCATTCTGAAAATTCAGCCGTCGCTCATCGAAGGCAAAGGCCTGCTGCCAGACACCTTGGCCAATCTGCCCCCCTTGCCAGACCTAAAAGGTGTGACAACGCGCACACTGACGCTATCGATGGATCCCGAACTGGATCACCAGGGCATGCAAGCCTTAATGGACCGCTATGGTCATGAAGCCATGGCAGGGATGAGCATGCCCGATAATGGCCACGACAAGATGGCCAATATGGACATGCAGGGTATGGATCACGGTGCAATGGATATGGGGGAGTCCGATATGCAGCACAGCACGATGGCTGGCATGAGTGATGACAAGAAGCCTCTTGATCTCTCTAACGGTAACAAGATCAATGGGAAAGCATTTGCCATGGGTAGCCCAATGTTTGACGTCAAACAGGGTCAGACCGAGCGCTGGGTCATCTCTGGGGAAGGAGATATGATGCTTCACCCCTTTCATATCCATGGCACGCGTTTTCGCATCTTGCGGGAAAATGGACAACAGGTCGCCCCCCACAGAGCGGGTTGGAAAGATATCGTTCGGGTTGAGGGAGGACGAAGCGAAGTTCTGGTGAAATTCGATCACCCGGCCCCGAAAGAGCGAGCCTACATGGCCCATTGCCACGTGCTGGAGCACGAAGATACAGGCATGATGCTCTCGTTCACGGTCAAACCCTAACCAGCAAAACAATGAAACGGGTTGCCTTCGCGGCATGCCCGGGTTCGCAATCGTGGGGACGCCTGTTTCAACAGCCAGGGTTCGTCCCCACAATCATGACAGCTCCCAGTGTTAAACCCTGCACACATCTCTTGAATACGCAGCAAAGGCTACCGATGTGACAGGGATCAAAAACGGTAAAGCAGCCCCGTAGCAATACCGCTGGAGCGAATGTCGTAAAAGTCGATCCCGGAGTCTGCATTGGCATAGCTGGCGCTGAGGAGTGCAGAGAGCGGCGCGATGCCAAACAGTTGGTGCCAGAAGAGGGTGGCATCGATGGCCATGTCGCGGCTGTCGGCACGCTGGCCAAACAGCGGGTTGGCCTCCTCATAGTCACGCTTGCCCAGATAGAGATTGCTGACAAATGACCAGCGGGGCGAAGTTTTGGCGTAAGTGATCTGCAACCCCTTACTCACATAAGACTCGGCGCTACCCGCCAGATCCGCCTTCTGATAGCGCAATGCTGGCTCGAGGAACTGATCGTCCGCCAGCCGGAACTGGTAGGAGAGCTCGGCGGAGTTGACCCGGCCATTACGATCCAGCATCCCCATCGCCGCGCGACCATATTGCTCGCCACTAGTCTCCCCATCCACCTTGACGTCGCGGCTGGTGACACTGCCACTGAGCGCACTGCCCCAGATGTTGTCCCACGCCAGACGGGCACCGTGGGAGCGCACAGCGCTCTCCTGACGCACCACCCCCAACGCAAAGGGATCGCGCCACACCTTGACCGGGGTGGCATTGAACACCAGCGAACCGGCCACGATCCCCTTGTCACCCAGCTGCTGACGCAGCCCGAACTGCTGGGTACCGTCGCCGCGGATGGCATCCTGAATGAGGTTGCCCAGAAACAGCTGGCTACCGGTAGAGGCAAAGGTGTAGCGCAGATCGCCGTTAATCACCGGATCAACGTGACGTTGCGGCGCCGCAGCACCCAGAGCGTCAATCCGCTCGCTACCTGCACTCCCCGTGGCAAAATTGGACTTGGTCTCGCCAACGCTGGCCCCCGCCAGCACACTGCCGGAAAAGCCCGACTCCCCGGGAATCGCCCCCAGCTCTTGTGCCTGAACCCCGCTTGCAACCAGCATCCCCATACTCAACAGCAGACCAATACGCATCGCAACACTCCTGGCAAGCGGCTACAAGCGTGAGCCGAGCCTGATAGATAGGAGGGAGGCTATCGCCCCCCGGAATCGAGAAGCGGCATGTTACGGCAGGGAAAAATCACAAATAAGACAGCGGGATGCGGTTTTATTTTTTATGATGGCTTTTTATTTTTTTATAGGCGCGAGCTGGGGGCGACCCGGCATAATGAATCCCGACTGTCGTGCAACGCTTCAGGCTGCTCGCGTCATACTCACTCTATTTACCACTGTTCCCAACATCGGAGTTCTCATGCGTCGATTCAATTTCATGCTCAATGGCAGCCGATTGATGATGTTCCCCTTCTACGTCTGCATTCTGGTGTGCGTGGCCCTGCTGATGGTGAAGTTTGCCATGCAGCTCTATCTGCTCTGCACCAACATCATCGAGATCCACTATATGGACCTCATCACCGGCGTGCTGACCCTGGTGGACTTCGTGCTGGTGGCCCAGATGCTGATCCTGGTGGCGGTCTGCGGCTACGTGCAGTTCATCCAGACCCAGGAGCAGCGCGAGGCCATCGGCGACAACTGGCTCAGCAAGATCAACTTTGCCTCTCTCAAGCTCATCGTCATCAACTCGCTGGTCACCATTGCCGGAGTGGAGGTACTCAAAGCCTTCCTCGAAGATGGCATCACCAACGAAATAGAGATGAAGTGGTCCGTGGTGGTGTTTCTCGCCTTCTCGATGGCGGCGCTTATCTATGCCGTGACCGAGCGGATGGCCGAACACAAGTCTTGATGCTCTATCACATGTGCTATTCAGCCTATATTCATCAGCAATACAATTGATAACTCTTTTCATTACCCTTTCTGCGTTATAAACTTGCTCCCCCCGGGCTGCCCCGCCCGGGTGCTGGAGCCGTTATGACAAGCCTTTCTCTCTCACCCCGACAATTCTGGCAGTGGCTGGCATACCACCATCAGGCCGCCGAGGGCACCCTCTATCTGATGTTCTTCTCCGGCCTGCTGCTGTGGGAACCGCTGACCCCGCTCTGGTCGCTGGCGCGCTGGAATCTGTTTTTCCATGTGATGCTCTCGCTCACCCTGTTTCCGCTGCTGTTTGGCGCCTTCTGGCTCTCCCATCGCAGCTTGTTGAACCGCAGCAACAAACCCTTTTTGCGCACCACGGGGCGGATTATCGAAGCCCTGCTGCTGGTCTGTCTGGCCAGCGGCCTGCTGCTAGTGCTGCACGGCACTCCGGGCGATACCATGGGCAACCTCGCCAGCTGGGCCCACTGGCTGAGCGCATTGGCGTTAACTCCTCTGGTGCTGCGCCACGCCTGGCGCTGGACCATCTTGAAATGGCGCTCCTGATCCCATGTTGAAGTCATCGTTCTCTGCATATTTGTCACCCCTGCTGGCCCTCGTCCTGCTGCTGGCCAGCCCCTTCGCGTTTGCCCAACAGATGGGCGCCGGGATGATCGCCTATGAGGAAGGAAGTGCCCCGCGCCTCGTCACCGCCAACCTGAGCGCTGGCTCGGTCACCCTGCTTGAGCGCGATAGCGGCAAGCGGCTGAAAGAGGTGCAATTGGGGGGCGATCTGCGCCAGCTTGCCCGCGCCGATGACGGCACCCTGCTGATCACCGACTACAGTGGCGATCGCCTGCTGCTGCTGAATGATGAGCTCGGTCTGGAAAAGGCGATCCCCACCGGCCATCGCCCCTACGGGGTCATCTTCGATGCCAAGCGGCAGTGGTTCTGGGTCACGCTGTTCGAATCAGCTCGCCTGCAGGCCTACGACACCGCCGGCAACCTCCAGCTGGATGCAGAAACCGCCGAGACACCCCGCGGGCTGGCCCTGACCGACGATGATCGCCTGCTGCTCACCCACGCCATGACAGGCCAGCTCGCCATCTATGATCTCGCCAAGCTTGGCCACGGAGCCAAGGGCTCCTCCCTTCCCAAGCCCAAGCTCATCACCCTGGCTGAAACCCACAGCAATACGCCAAGCGACTCGCAGGGTTTGCCGCGCCTGCTCGATGGCATCGCCCTCTCCCCCGATGGCAGCGAAGCCTGGCTGCCCCATGTGCTGTGGAGCTTCGATCACCCCTTCCAGTTTCAGAGCACCGTCTTTCCGGCAGTCTCCATCATCGATCTCGATGAGGAGAAAGAGCGGGTAGATGAAAGAAAACAGCTCTTTTTGCAGATCAACCTGCCAAGCGTCGGCAACCGTAGCCAGATCGTCTCCAACCCGTTCGCAGCGCGCTTCGCCGCCGACGGCAAGCGGGTCTATCTGACCCTGGCGGGCTCGGAAGATCTGCTGGTGTTTGACCTGTCACGCAGCGGCAAACAGAACAGCAACCGCCACCGCCGCAAGAAGTTTCAGGGGGGCGCCAAGGCGACCCAGCTCTTGCGTCACCTTCCGGGCCAGAATCCGCGGGATCTGCTGATCGACGGCGACTATATTCTGGTGCACAACGCCATGGGGCAGGATCTCACCCGCCTCAATAGCGGCGGCAGCGGCCCGTTTGCCCGGGTCACCGTCGATGTGCCCCACTTCGCCAAGCTGGTAGAGACTGATCCGCGCCCCGCGGCGCTTCAGCGCGGCGAGCGGCTATTCAACCTTGGTAACACAGCGTCCAACTCACGCTTCCCCATGGCGGGGGACAACTGGATGAGCTGCAACTCCTGCCATCTGGACGGGTTCAACTTCACCAACCGCTATCTGATGGCGGCCCATCGCCAGAAGAGCGGTGACAACGCCATCAACGGCCACGCCAACCTCACCAACATGGTGGCGGGGGATTTTGTCGGCGAATACCTGCGCATGACCCAGCAGACCCAGGGCGGCATGGGCCATGACACCCGCGATGGGGCCGAGGCGGTTGACCCCGCGAGGCCACAACCCGAGGTGAAGGCGATGATGGAGGACCTGCACGCCTTTGTGACCGATGATGGCAACCTCCCCTATCTCGCCAACTGGCTGCGGCTCGATGCCCCGCGCACGGATCCCGCCAAGGCGCCGACCACTCACCCGAAGGAGTGGCTCAACTCCGCCTCCTGCCAGAACTGCCACCAACAGGCGTTCCAGGATTGGAGCGAGAGCAACCACCGACTGATGGGCAACTCCCATCCCTATTACAAGGTGGTGCAGGCGCTGGCCCGCGAAACCGAAGGGGAAGCGTTCGGCCAGTGGTGTCAGGGCTGCCATATGCCCCAGCAGGTGATGAACGGCCAGATGGAACTGCCCAAGGGCTCCCATATGTTCGAGCAGGGCGGCGCCTCGCTCATTGCGGCCCACCAGAAAGGCGAACCTGTGGTGGAAGAAGGCACCGGCTGCGTGCTCTGCCATCGCATCACCAAGCTCGAGGATGCAGGCGGCAACAGTGCCTTTACGGTCAATTTGAAAGACCGCGAGAGCTATGTGTTCGAGGATGCCCCGGGCGGCAGCCTCCAGCACTGGCTGGCCGAGCGGCAGATCAACGCCCGTCCGGCGGCCCACAAAGCCTCCTATCAGAAGGATTTCTACCGCGACGCGGCCCTGTGCAAATCGTGCCACAACGAGTTTGCCCCGGGCACCGGCGCCAATATCGTCAACACCTGGGATGAGTGGGAAAAATCCAGCTTTGCGAACGCGGAAGACCCTGCCAAGCGGCGCACCTGTATCGACTGCCATATGAACCCGGAGCCGGGCAATAGCGGCGCGCCGGTGGCGGGCCAATCCACCGAAAATGGCACCATGAAAACACGGCTCTATCGCCACAACTTTACCGGCGCCCAGCACCAACTGGTGGGGCTGCGCAACCCCGACCTTGAACAGGAGAGTCTGGCCCTGCTGCGCTCAAGCGCTACCCTCTCGGCCCGGATCGAACAGGCTGCCGATAGTCAGCGGCTGGTGGTGCGGGTCGCCAATACCGGCGCAGGCCATGCCCTGCCCACCGGGGTGGCCGATTTTCGTGAACTCTGGCTGGAGCTGACCGTCACCGACGCCACTGGCAAGGTGGTGCTTGCCAGCGGCCAGCCGGTGGATGGCGCCGTCCCTGAAAATGCGCGGCTGTTCAGAAAAGTGTTCGGCGATGCCGAGGGCAAGCCGGTGGGGCTCAAGTTCTGGCGTTACGCCAAGCTCTTGGAAGATACCCGCATTCCGGCCGATGGCTGGCGCGATGAAGCCTGGCCGCTGCCCGCAGAAGCCCAAGGGCCCTTCAAGGCCGATATCAAACTTAATTTCCGCACCTACCCCAAGTGGGTCAATGATGCGGTGCGCACCGCCGAGCCGAGCTTGCCGGAGCCACCCATAGTGCTACTCAATCGGCTGCAACTCACCTTGCCGCCTCTTCCCGTCACGCCCGCTATGGAGCCTCAATCCTGATGTTTGCAAGTTTTCTCATTACCCTGCGCGAGGGGCTGGAAGCCTTCCTGCTGGTCGGCATCTGCCTCTCCTACCTCGCCAAGCTGGGGGCGAGCCGCTACAACAAGTTCATCTATCTGGGGGTGGGGCTTGGCCTTGTCGCCTCCCTTGTCGTCGCCTTCCTGTTCCAGGTGGTGGTGAGCCAATTCGAGAGCGAGCGCTACAACCACCTCTTGATGGCGGGGATCCTCATCTTCGCCACCTTGGTGCTCACCTATATGGCGATCTGGATGCAAAAGCAGGCCAAATCCCAGGTGGGAGCCATGACGGCGCGCATCGATGCGGCCATCGATGGCGGCAACCTGTTTGGTCTGGTGTTGCTCGCCTTTCTGGCGGTGATGCGCGAAGGGTTTGAAACCGTGCTCTTCTTCTCTGCCCTGCTCTACTCGGGCCAAGGGGTGGATCTGCAATCCGGCCTGATGGGTGCGCTGGCGGGGCTGCTGGTCTCCATCGTGCTGGTGTGGGGGCTGCTGCGCTCCACCCGCAAGGTGGCGCTGGCCCCCTTCTTCCGCTGGACCGGCCTGCTCATCATCATCATCGCCGCAGGCTTGCTCTCGTCCGCCGTCAACATGTTGCAGGCGGCAGACATCATCACCTTCTGGACCACGCCGGTGTTCGATATCAGCCACATTCTCGACGATCAGGGGGTATTTGGTACCTTCCTGCGCGCCCTGTTTGGCTACAATGCCTCACCGGCGGGCTTGCAGCTGCTGACCTGGGCCCTCTATCTGGCGATTTTCGTTACCCTCTGGCAGCGCAGCTACCGCCCGCAGGTGAACGCCGCGTCCAGCAAGGGCTGAGCCAACACTCCCTGTGGTAACAAGACCACGGGGTAACAACACCATTCGGGAGCCGCGCCCTGGTGCGGCTCCCTTATCTATCAAGCAGTTTCGGAATAGGTCATGAGCGATAACAACAAGAAGCACATTGCGGTACTGGGTGCCGGTCCTGCCGGTTTGATGGCCGCCTGGCGCCTGCGCCGCGCCGGTTTTGCAGTCACCCTGTTCGAGCAGGAGCCGGTGGTCGGCGGCATGTGTGCCACCCAGACTTTCCAAGGGCTCGATGGGGAGTATCGCTTCGACTACGGCGGTCACCGCTTTATCACCAAGAACCCCGAGCTGCTCGCCTTTATCGACGAGCTGATGGGGGACGACCTGCTCCACGCCGAGCGCAAGAGCGTGATCCGCTTTGGCGGGCGCACCTATGACTACCCCTTGAACCTGCCCAACCTGCTCAAGACGGCGCCGCTGGCCCTGATGGCCGGTGCAGTGAAAGACTTGCTGCTGTTGCCCTTTAGCAAGAAGCCCACCGATTTTGCCAAGGCGAGCTTTGCCGAGTGGATCCAGAGTCACTTTGGCCGCACCCTCTATCGCCAGTTCTTCGAGGGCTACACCGGCAAACTGTGGGGCATCAACCCGGACAAGCTCTCCGCCGACTGGGCCGGCCAACGCATCAGCCTGATCGATCTCAAAGACGTGGCGCGCCGCCTGCTGCCAAGACGCAACGGCAACCTCTCGGTGCGCACCTATGCCCGCAAATACCGCTACCCCAAATATGGCTTTGGCCAGATCTTCACCACCCTGGGCGAGCGGCTGGTGGCCGAGGGCGTTGAGCTGAAAACCGGCGCCACCATCACCCGCCTTGAGCAGGCTGATGGCCACATCGAACGGGTTTATTGGAAACAAGATGACGTTGAGCAGAGCGAGCAATTTGATCAGGTGATCTCCACTCTGCCGCTGCCGCTCACCTGCCAGCATCTGGGCTTGCCGTGCGATCTCCACTATCGATCGCTTCGCTTCGTCAATATGCCGCTCAAACAGGAGAACCTGTCGGACAACACCTGGCAGTACCTCTCCGACCCCCATATTCTGGCGACCCGCCTACAGGAGCCGCGCCGCCGCAGCCCCTTTATGGCGCCCCAGGGCCAAACCTCGGTGATGCTGGAGATCCCCTGCAATCCGGGGGATGCCACCTGGCAGGCACCGCTCTCTGATCTGCGCGGTCGGGTTACCGCTGATCTCGCCAGCCTCGGCGTCGATACCGCCAAGCTTGGCGATGAGACCTTCGAGGCCCGCAGCGAGTATGCCTATCCGCTGATGGATCTTGGCTATCAGACTCGCCGCAACGAAGCCATCAAGGCGCTGATGCCCATCACCAACCTCATCATGACCGGCCGTCAGGGGACATTCCGCTATATCTTCACCGACACCGCCATGGAGATGGGGATGATGGCCGCCGACATGGTGATCGACGGGGTGGACAGGCGCCACGCCATCTTTAACCATCGCAACGAAAATACCGTGATTGAAACCCAGAGCGTGGCCTGATGGCAGCGCCATTGGCATAACCTCTTGGCATAAATAAGGAGAACAGGATGACTATCCGCCCGGGTTTACTCGCCCTCACCCTGCTGCTGACCCTCAGCGGGCAGGCACAGGCTTACTCCTACGCCGCCGCCGGCAAGGAGCCACTGATCGACGCCCGCGAAGCGCTGCTGGGCGCCGCCACTGACGGCAAAGATGCCAGCGCCACCTTGAGCGAGATTGCCGAGGAGCTGACCTATCTGGAACAGCACCACCAGGTCGAGCTGCAAGCACCGCTGGCCGCCGCCATCAAAGCCAAAGACGCCGCGGCTACCGCGGCCCTGCTCAACCGGGCCTACAAGGCGGAGATCGAGCGCCGTCTCGAGGGGGCCAGCCAGAACCTTGGCGACTACCAGACCGCCAAGGTGCTGGTGGTCAAGAGCAAGCGCTTCCTCGACTTGATCCTCCCCTCTCTCAGTGAAGGGGATCGCAAGGCCGCCGAACAGGCGCTGGCCAAGGTGCTGGATGCCATCGGCAACCCGGGGGTATTCGGGGTAGGTGCCAAGCCCGCCGACGCCGCTGCCTTTGCCGCAGCGGAAAAAGCGCTGATGGCCGTGCTGGCGCCGCTTTGATGACCTCTCATCGATGATGACGGCCCCCCTTATCCCCAACCCTTCTCCCGCAAGGGGAGAAGGGGGGCGTCACCACGGCCGATTACGCTTCGCTAATCGACCCTACTTGCTGATCCTGCTGCAACTGGTCTGGCTTGGCTGGCTGCTGGCCTTCCCGGTGGCACTCGATTCCGACGATGCCCTCAATTTCGCCCATGGGGTGACGCGCTTTAGCGTGCTGGAGTTCTCCCCCCACTTTCCGGGCTATCCCGCCTTTATCTGGCTGGCGCGGCTGATCAATCTGGCGGTGGACGATCCGGCCCGCGCGGTGCAATGGGCAAGCCTGTTGGGCACAGCACTGCTGGCACCGCTCGCCGCCTGGCTGGCAGTGAGATTGTGGCAACGGTCAAGCCTGCTCGCCCCGGTCTGGCTACTGGTACTGGCTCTGCCGCTTACCCCGACGCTGGCGCTGTCCGGACTTTCGGATGGGCCCGCGCTGGCCGCCTGGCTCGGGGCACTGCTGGCCTTGCAGCATCGAAAGATTGCACTGGCAGGCCTAATGCTGGGCTTCATGCTGGCCCTGCGCCCCTCCTACTTTGTGCTGGCGCTGCTACCTCTGTGGCTCGGGATAGGACAGAAGGGAACGCGCGTCAGGTTTGTGCTCCCCATCGCGCTGGTGGGGCTTATCAGTCTGCTGTTTGTCTGGCAGGCCGACGGCTGGGCCTATTTTAGCGAGGGGCGCCGCTTTACCGACGGTCACTTTACCCTGTGGGGCAATACGGCGGCGGCCCACGGCGATCGGCTGCTAAGCTGGGCGCGCACCTTCAACGATCAGCTCACCCCGCTTTGGCCCCTGGCTGTCGGAGCCTTGCTGATGCTGCCACTTTGGCAACGGTCAAAGGATCACAATACAGCCTTCTCCCCGCTCTGGTCGCTCTACTGGCTTGCCCTGCTGCTCTGGACTCTGTTTGGCCAGAACCCGGACAATCCCCGCCATCTGGCGCCCGTCACCCTGCTCGGTATTGTGCTGCTGGCAGGCTGGCTGCCACGCCGTGGCGAATGGGTGATCGCGATGGCCGGATTGCTGCTGCTCGCGGCGACCTTCACCCTGCCCCGGCCGCCCGCCATGGTACTGGCGGCCAGACTGGCAGAAAAAACCTGCCCGGCACTGGTGACCCAGTGGGGGGTAAGATTGCTGCGGGAGACCACGGCACTGCCGGTGACGGACGGCTGGTACAAGGGGGATGCAAACCTCGCGCTGGCGCAAGGGGCTTGCCGCCTTAGCCGTCGATCCATGAGTGCGACCAAGATGCCAGCCCCGGTCAAACAGCACTGGTTTGCCCCACGCTTTCGGGCCGAGCCCGGACTCTGGCTTGCCATACCGGATCCATCCCGGCAACAAAACTGGTAGACTGCTCTTTTTCCGCGCTTTTCAACCGGACGTTTCGAATCAACTGGACACCCTATGCCCCAATCGCCCACTGCTCAGGCTGCAGCCCTCTCCCCCCGTTTCCTCTTTATCCTGCTGGGCGCCCTGGCGGGCCTGACCCCGCTGGCGGTGGATATGTATCTGCCTGCTATTCCGGCCATCGCCCGGGATCTGGCCACCAGCATCGACGGCGCCCAGCTCACCATCAGCGCCTTTTTGGGCGGTTTTGCCATCGGCCAGCTCTTCTACGGCCCGCTCGCCGACAGCTTTGGCCGCAAGCCGGTGATCCTGGCGGGACTCACCATGTTTGCCATCGCCTCGGTCGGTTGCGCCATGGCAGACTCCCTGCCGGAACTGCTGGCCTATCGGATGTTGCAGGCGGCAGGCGGCGCTGCGGGGTCGGTGGTGGTCAATGCCCTGCTGCGCGACCTGTTCGAGAAGGATGCGTTTTCCCGCGCCATGTCGTTCGTCATTCTGGTGATGACCCTGGCGCCACTGGTGGCACCGGTGGTGGGCGGCTATATCAGTGCCCACGCCAGCTGGCGGGTGATCTTCTGGCTGCTGGTGGGGATCAGCCTGCTGGTCTGTCTGGTGATGCAGTGGAAAATTCAGGAGACCCTGAAACCGGAACATCGTCAGCCTCTTAATCTGGGTCAGATCCTAAAGAACTACTGGGGGGTGCTCTCCCATCGCGGCGCCATGGGCTATGTGCTGTGCGGCTCCCTCTCCAGCTCCGGCATGTTCGCCTTCCTGAGTGGCTCCCCTTACGTCTATATCGAGTATTTCAAGGTGCCGACCGAGCACTACGGCTGGCTGTTTGGCCTCAATATCCTGCTGATGATGGTGGTCACCTTTGCAAATAGCCGACTGGTGAAGGGGTTGGGTGCCGAGCGGATGTTGCAATACGGTCTGCTGATCCTGCCCTGTGCTGGCGGCCTGCTGATCTACAACGCCTGGAGCCAGACCGGCGGTCTGTGGGGCATCGTCATTCCAGTGGTGCTCTTTATCGGCCATATCAGTCTGGTGGGGGCCAATGCCATGACCGGCCTGATGGGCCACTTCCCGCAATCTGCTGGCACCGCCTCGGCACTGGCGGGCACCTTGCGCTTTGGTATCGGCGCCGTGGTCGGCATTCTGGTCAACCTCAATCCACCCCAATCGCCGCTGCCCATGGCCATCGCCATCGCCTGCTGTGGAATAGGCTCCACCTTGAGCTACTGGCTGCTGACCGGCAAAAAATAAGCCACAGACAGCACAACGCCGCCCCTGTTTGGCCAGAAAGTCGACCAGAGGGCGGCGTTGCGGTTTTCGCGGTGGCTATCTGCGCCAGATTACTTCTTGCCAAAACCCGACTGTTTAAGGGTATAGCCTGCGCTGTTCTGCCAGGCATCCAGGCCACTGCGGTTATTGCCTGCCACCAAACTGGCGGCAAGGCTTGGGCTGTTGAACAGCTGATCGGCGGTAAAAACAAAACCCCCTTCACTGCGAGCCACCAGGATCCCCTTGTTTAACAACTCCAGCCGTAGATCGATCACCGCTTCACGCAGGGAGGCGGCATCCTCACCATTGGCGGTGGAGCCCGCCAGCACCATAAAGCCCGGATTTTGCCGCTTGCCTACCGGATAACCGTGGGCTTCAGCCCCTTTGCCGTTGAAGTGGTAGAGCTCTCGCTCCCCCGGCCGATTGTCGGAGAGCGCCTTTTGCAGGGTCATCAGCTCGTTGTAGATCTCGATGGGGACGACGGCAGCCTGCTTGTTGCCCTTGCTATCGATGATAAAACTGACTTGCTTGTGTAACATCCTTGCTCATCCTGTGACCCATGGAAGCCTCTATTCTAACCACCTCAGGCAACCATGATCCAGCAAGGATCCCCATCTCTTTTGCTGCATCGATCACTAACTGACGCACTCGCTGCCCCGCTGAAAGCCATTGGCCATCAAATGGTTATCTGGCCCTATATTGCTCTTCCACCATCTGGTTGAGCAGGTGCATCACCTGTTTGCTGGCCTGTTCCGCACTGTCCATCTCACTCAGGATCGTCTTCAGCAAGGTGTCATTATGCAACCAGTCGCCACGTGCTGCGGCCAGCGCTTTGTTAACCGCACCGTGTACCTGCTTGTGGGGAATGTCGAGCTGTTTGAAGCTTGGCAAGGCACCAAATTGCCCAGCACCCTCCCCTTCGTAATACCAGCGCCCCAGGCGACAATCGGCATGACTGGCCACGGCTCCGCTCTCACTCCCTCGGGATTCCAGCCCATGGTAACCACTCTGCATGAAGATGATGTGATCAAGCTTGATCAACGATGCAAATGCCAAGCCTCTGGCATAGTGCAGATGACCAATATTGGACTTGGCTCCCTCGGCAACCGCCTCGAAACTATGGCGGAATCCGTCCACATTATCGCTGATCCGCTGACTGCGCCCCCCGAGCGAGAGCACGCTGGATACGATCGCTTCGATACTGGTCGTCAACCCTTTGACCACCTCGCGGATCTCATTGGTCGACTGGCGAGTGCGCTCGGCCAGTGCCCTAACCTCATCAGCCACCACGGCAAAACCACGTCCCACTTCACCCGCTCGCGCCGCCTCAATGGCTGCATTGAGAGCCAACAAATTGGTCTGTGCGGTGATCTCGGTAATCAGGTTGACCGTCTCGGTGATCCGGGCGCTTTCACCCGCCAGTGCCGTAGCCACACGCCCGGTATCTTGCATCTCGCGGTTAATGCCGAGCAGCTCCTGACTCAGTTCCTCGACCACCGTCATGCTGTGTAGCGAAGCATCCAGTCCCTGCTGGGCAGTGCCGAGCACATCCTCAATCTTGTCGCTAAGGGTCAGCAGATCTTCCTGATTACCCGCCAGATTGCTGCGCAGGTTGTGGTTATTGGTCTGATGCAACCGGTTGAGCAGATCTCCCTGACGGGAGAGCTCAGTGGCTTCCTGAATGGCATGCAGGGAGAGATTGATATTATCCGCCGTTTTGGCGAACTCCCCCGGCAATCCCTGCTTGAAGGCGTGTCGATAGTAGCGTCCCTGTCCGGCATGCTCGAAACAGGAGACCATGTCCTTGATGTTGGCCTCGACGATGTCTAGAAAACCGTTGAGGTTCCATGCAATCTTGCCAAGCTCGCCGAGCCCCTTGGTTCGTGTCACCCGAACATGGGTTTCGCCCGAACTGGCTTTTACCAACACCTCGTTGATCTGATCCATGACCGCCACCAGACGCCGCTGCTCACGCAATGCCAATACGATAAAAAGCAGTGCCAGGGCCGGAATACCCAGATTGAACCAGGTTACCCCTACCGTACTGATGGAGAAGATCGCCAATGCCAGCACAGACAAACCAAACACGGTACAGATCAACAGAAACTTCTGGCTGATAAAAAGATGCTTCTTGCTGGCACTACTGGTTTTGGAGAGAACGGTAGACATAGGCTGACTCCTTAATCCTGTTGCACCAGATTGAGAATAAAGCGTTCATAATCAGTCCCCTGCGAGGCAAGATGTTGCTCAAGCCAACTCCAGGACTGCTTGGGGACATCACCAGCCATGCCGCGCTCCAGCTCGCGCATCTTCTGGTAAATCGGTTCAATCGCAGCAACAGCTTGGCGTGACGGGCAACGACGCACCGAAAAATAACCGATCGCCTTACCATCGCGAAAATCAGGACGCACGTTGGCCAGCACCCAATAAAAGTCGCCATTGGCTGTCATGTTCTTGACCAGACCGAAGAACTCCCGATTTCCCTTAAGGAAATGCCAAAGCCCCCAGAAAACACCACGAGGCATATCGGGATGACGCACGATATTGTGTGGGGCGCCCAGCAGGGTCTCTTCTGAAAAATCGCAGAGTCGCATGAAGATTTTGTTGGAGTAAGTAATCCGGCCTGCCAGATCGGTCTTGGAGACGATCAGCTCGTTTGGATCGAAAGTGACTTCTCGCTGGGTAGGAGTAATGGTCTTGCTCATGGTCGATATCCCATCCTTAGGTCATTGATAAACACTATATCTCTACCAAATCGTAATGCACATGAAAGGCATGGTTATTTGCCTTGCATCCTACCGGGAGAAAAGACGCCACATACATGTATGGGTAATGGCTATATCCATCTGAATATCGGCGACACCCGAAAAAACCTGAGCACACCAGATGAAAAGCGGGTCAATTGTGTGGTGTATCAATGAGAGCGACGAGCGGCCGACGTATAGCAAGTCGGCATCTTAGTTCAGGAAGGAAACTCGTTCGTAAACGGGCACTGACCGACCCGTATTCAGCAGCGGCGGCCAGTCAGAGAGTTGAGAAATGCCAGTGTGCGGCGATTAAACTGCTCCGGCTGCTCCACATTGCAGACATGGCCGCACTGTTCGATCACCGCCAGCGAAGCGCTGGCATCGCGGGCCACCTGCTCGCGGACCGGCGCCAGAAACATATGATCCTCCTCCCCCATCACATAGAGAGTGGGAATAGGCAGGGAGCGTTCGCGAAAATAGCGCATCAGCGGGTTGACCTCGGTTGCAAGGCGGAACCAGCGTTTGAACTCCTTCTGGCAGAGCTTGCGGGCCTCGCGCACAAAGAGGTTGCGCGACTCCTGATGGTGCTGGCGCGGCATGATGATGAAGGCAAACAGCCGGTAGAGCCACATATAGGGCAGGATATGCTGGCCGAGTCGACCGAGCTGTACCAGCACCCGCGAACGAATATCGAGCCGCAGGATGGCTCCGCCCAGTACCATGCTCTTGACCCGCTCCGGGCAGAGCTCGGCCAGATGGCGAATAAGAATAGTGCCAAGGGAGATGCCGACAAAGTGGGCACGGCGGATATTGAGATGATCGAGCAGCCGAACGATATCCTCGGTCACCGCCCGAAAGCTGTAGTGGCCCTGGATCACCTGCTGCAACTGGTGAGACTGGCCGTGGCCGCGCAAGTCCAGCAGCAGCACGTTGAACTGCTCGCGATAGGCGCGCAACTGCTTGAACCAGATGGAAGAGCTGCCACCGGCACCGTGGACAAACACCACCCAATCTCGCTCTGGACCCAGTTCGAAAGTCTTGTGATACAACATCAATAGGCTCCCTTGGTGATGGGGGGTATACTCGGCTGCGCGCATGTTAACAGAACATATTCTGTTAAAGATATGTGCCTGACATGACCCGGATCCCCCCTTGAGCGAGACCCCTTGATGGATTTGACCCGTTTGCGCCACTTTTTATTGACCCTGCCGGGCGCCACCGAAGACACCCCGTTTGGTCCGGAGATCCTGGTCTATCGCATCGCGGGCAAGATGTTCGCATTGGTGGATTGGCAGGCCGAACCGCTGACCATCAACCTCAAATGCGATCCCGAACTGGCTCTGCTGCTGCGCGAGATCCACCCCGAGGTCAAACCGGGATGGCACATGAACAAACAACACTGGAACACAGTGACCCTGAACCGCACCTTACCAGAGGATCTGTGGCAAGGCTGGGTGCACCACTCCTATGAACGGGTTGTTGCGGGTCTGCCTAAAGCCAAACGGCCACAGGCACCGCTGCCCCTCCAACCCACTGACGACCAGACCCCATGACGCCAGCACTTAGTCCAGCACTTTGCATTGTCCCGCTCAGCGAGCCACATATCCCCGCCCTCGCGACCCTGTTCGAGCTGGCGGTGCGGCGCAGCGGCCCCGAGCACTACAGCGCCGAACAGGTGGAACAGTGGGCCCTCGGCGCTCGCCATCCCGGTTTTGTCAGCCAACTGCGCGAACACCACGGCTGGGTAGCCGAGCTGGGAGAGGTGCCCCTCGGTTTTGTCACCCTGAGCCCCGATGGCCACCTCAGTCTGCTCTATGTGAGCGCCGACCATCAGCGGCAAGGGCTGGGCAATCTGTTGCTCACCACCGCCATGGCGGGTGCCCGGGCGCTGGGTCTGAAGAGTATGACGACCGAGGCCAGCGCCTTCAGTTATGAGCTATTTTTACGTCATGGCTTTACATTGACCGGGCTGGAGTGCGTGGAGCGGGGCGGCGTCAGTTTTACTCGCCATCGCCTGCACTGCTGCTTGCCAAGCTAGGGCAAGCCACTAAAATACGCTTAATTTTCGTATTGTTACTGTATTGAGGCAGCAACCATGGTGGTAGAAAGTGAAGGTTATATCTCGCTGATCGAGTATCTGGTGGAGAGTCTGGGATTGTTTGAATCCCAACAACAGAGCAACAGTAACGGTGAAGAGACCATCGAAGATCTGGTCAGTGGCCGTGTTGCCAGCAACCTGATGGCCATTTGCGAGCAGAACCCACAGCTCGATCCCAAGGTGCGTTTTGCCATCATGCAGGAGGCCGATGCCGTGGTCGCCGATCTGGAAGAGGTGCTCTCCGCCGTCTGGCTGCGCGCCCCAACCCCGGAGCAAAAAACCTTCCTCATCGAGTTTATCGACCTTATCAAAAACCTGTTCGACAGCACGATCGCCTGATCAAGCGCTGACGTATTCTGACAATACAACAAGGTTTCAAATCCAGCAGATATGAAAAGGGCCGCCTTGGTGGGCAGCCCTGCTTGCTATCATTTTCAACCCACCCATGCGTTCATTCATTGAGTGGCTATCAAGGCAAGAAATGTGTCTGGACTTTGCATCCGATCCCTGGACGCTAACTGGTTAGTCTTGCCCCGTAGCAATAAGTTCCCGCCAGACATCATTTATTTTCACTTTTTTTAAGAAAATCCCTACAAACCTGTTCAGCGGTTCAGGTTTGGCGGCAAACAGACTCCTATGCCACCCAGTCCGCAGTATCCATCCGGGTTCTTCTCCAAATATTGCTGATGGTAATCCTCGGCGTAATAGAAGGGCGCCAACGGCAGAATGCGGGTGGTGATGGCACGGCTGTCGCCGCTCGCGGCCATCGCCTGCTGATAGGCCGCCATGCTCTGCTGGGCGATGATCTGCTGGCTCTCGTCGCCATAGAAGATCACCGAACGATACTGGGTGCCGACATCTCCCCCCTGCCGCATCCCCTGCGCCGGATCATGCTGCTCCCAGAACAGTCTGAGCAAATCGCCGTAGCTGATAACGGCTGGGTCAAACACCACCTGCACCGTCTCGGCATGGCCGGTCAGTCCGCTGCACACCTCTTTGTAGGTGGGATTCTGGGTGACACCGCCCTGATAGCCGGCCGCAGTGGAATAGACCCCTGGCTGCTGCCAGAACAAGCGCTCTACACCCCAGAAACAGCCCATACCAAACCAAGCTACCGCCATCCCTTCTGGCCAGGGGCCCTGGGTCGGGTTGCCGTTCACCGCATGCTGCTGACCAATCACCATCGCTTCGCGTCGTCCCGGCAGGGCATCTGCCGGTGAAATAATCTGTTCCATGAATCCTGTCCTTGTATAAAACCCTGTGAAATCACACAGCTGACGAAAAGGAGCATCGAAGATAGCAGTTTATCGCGGCGGATCAACCGGCGAGCCTATCCTCGCTCACCCATCCTGCCATCAACGCCTCACGGTCCGCTTGCCCGATCTGAACAGCCCGGCCCTCCCCCATAGACCAGCAACAACCAAAATCAATATTTAGTCTTGATTTGTGAATTAATTTTCATATATTGAGCCAATCGCTGTTTTTTTATGGAAGAAACCTCAAGTGCGTGAACGCGAACCCAGTCTGGTCAATGCCTTCCGGCAATCCACCCCCTATGTCAATGTGCATCGGGGTGCCACTTTTGTGCTGATGATGGGGGGAGAAGCCCTCTGCCACCCCAACTTCGCCAATATCGTCAGCGATATCGCCCTGCTGCAGACACTGGGCATACGCCTAGTGCTGGTGTTTGGTTCACGCCCGCAAAATGATGAGGCGCTGGCCCGCGCAGGTATCGAGGCCCAGTACCACAAGCGGATCCGGGTCACCGATGACGAGAGCTTTGCCATCATCAAGCAGGTGTGTGGCGGGTTGCAGTACGACATCACCGCCCAGCTATCCATGGGGCTCGCCAATACCCCGATGCAGGGGGCGCGGATCAGCGTGGTGAGCGGTAACTTCGTCACCGCCCAGCCGCTCGGGGTGGATGACGGCATCGACTTTTGCCACAGCGGCCGGGTACGCCGCATCGACGTGGAGGGGATCACCCGCCAGCTCGACCAAAAGAGTCTGGTACTCATCTCCCCCATCGGCTGCTCGGTCACCGGCGAGAGCTTCAACTTAAGCTCCGAAGAGGTGGCCCGCCGGGTGGCAGTCGACCTCAAAGCAGACAAACTCATCTGTTTCAGCAGCACCCAGGGGGTAATGGACCGCCACGGCGAAGCCATCTCCGAGCTCTTCCCCGAACAGGCTGAAGAGCTGCTGGTGGAGCTGGAGCAGGCGGGCGAAGAGATGTCTGGCACTGCCCGCTACCTGCGTGCAGCGATTGCCTCTTGCCGCGGCGGGGTACCCCGCTCCCATCTGGTGAGCTATCAGGATGACGGCGCCATGCTGCAGGAGCTGTTCAGCCGTGACGGCCTCGGCACCCAGATCGTGCGGGAAAGTGCCGAGCAGGCGCGGGCCGCCAGCATCGAGGACATCGGCGGCATTCTGGATCTCATTCGCCCGCTGGAGGAGGAAGGTATTCTTGTACGCCGCTCACGCGAGCAGCTGGAGATGGAGATCGACAAGTTCACCATTATCGAACGCGATGGCCTGATCATCGGCTGCGCGGCGCTCTACTGCTTTATGGAAGAGGCGATGGCGGAGATGGCCTGCGTCGCCATTCACCCCGACTACCGCAACTCCAACCGGGGGGATCAGCTGGTGGCCAAGGTGGCTGAGCGGGCCAAGCGGCTCGGCATTCGCCGCCTGTTCGTGCTCACCACCCGCTCCATCCACTGGTTCCGCGAGCGGGGGTTCGAACCGCTGGAGGTGGAGGATCTGCCGGTGGCGCGCCAGCGCTTCTACAACTGGCAGCGTCGCTCCAAGGTTTTGTCAAAAACCATTGCCTAAGCCGTTGATTCTGTGCTGAGTTAGTCGATAAATTGAACTTTTTTACAAACTCGATTGACAGTCCAATCCAACGCAAGGTATTTCTAAATGCACTCCACCGCCATGGTGGAGCCAGAAGAGGAGCGCTGCCCAGGCAGCCCAAGGGAGGACACCAGCGTCCGGTGAACTTGGGTCAGGGGGAGCAGCGCCGAGACATCTGAGGAGACTGGAAAACTCAGTGTCGGCTGCGGGGGCTGAATCCCCCGGGTTGTCATCGGTAGTGATCATCCCCCACCGCGCTCTGTCAGGGGCGGTACGGGATGGGCTCTGCAGGTGGAGTGCTTCTGGCCGGGATAGTTTCGATCATTCCTGCCATTTTCAGCCTCCTCCTCTCTTATTTGCCCGATGGAACCGGAATCTTGAATTAAGACAGGAGTAAGCAATGAGCCCGATCAATGTCGCCAAGTTTGGCGGAACCAGTGTCGCCAACGCCGCGGCCATGAATAATTGCGCCGATATCGTGCTGGCCAATCCCGCCACCCGCGTCGTGGTACTGAGTGCCAGCGCCGGTGTCACCAACCTGCTGGTGGCGCTGGCGCAGGGAGAGTTGGACGAAACGGGCCGCGACGAGCAGCTGGCCAAACTGGCCGGGATCCAGCAGGCCATTCTGGCCGATCTCGGCCACCCCATTGATGTGAGCGCCCTCATTCATGGCCAGTTGGGCGAGATCCGTACCATGGCGCAACAGGCCAGCCAGCAGACCGATGCAGAACTGGCCGACCGCCTCATCGCCTGCGGTGAACTGATGTCGACCCGCCTCTTTACCGAGCTGCTACGCCAGCGCGGCGTCAATGCCCACTGGCAGGATGTGCGCCAACTGATGCGTACCGACAGCCGCTTTGGCAAGGCCACTGTCGATATCAATGCCACCCGCACACTCTGTCAGCAGACGCTAGCGCCCCTGCTTGGCGACACTATCGTCATCACCCAGGGCTTTATCGGTGCCGATGGTGATGGTCGCACCACCACCCTCGGCCGCGGCGGCTCCGACTACAGCGCGGCCCTTTTGGCCGAAGCGCTCGATGCCAGTTCCATCGAGATCTGGACCGACGTGCCCGGTATCTACACCACGGATCCGCGCCTGGTCACCCGGGCCCGCCCCATTCCCGAGATCAGCTTCGTTGAAGCAGCCGAGATGGCCACCTTCGGTGCCAAGGTGCTCCACCCCGCCACCCTGCAGCCAGCGGTGCGCCAGAATATTCCGGTGTTTGTCGGCTCCAGCAAGGATCCGCAGGCAGGCGGTACCTGGATCCGCTCCAGCACCGATTCGAGCCCGCTATTTCGCGCCGTTGCCCTGCGCCGCCAGCAGGTGCTGGTGACCCTGCACAGCCTCAACATGTTCCACGCCTACGGCTTTCTGGCCGAAGTGTTCGGCATTCTGGCCCGTCATCGTATCTCGGTCGACCTCATCACCACCTCGGAGGTGAGCGTGTCACTCACCCTGGATCACACCGGCAGCCAGAGCAACGGCGAGCCGATCCTGAGCGACAAGGTGCTGGCGGAACTGGGGCAACTTTGCAAAGTGGAGGTGGAAACCGGGCTGGCACTGGTGGCGCTTATCGGCAACCGGATGAGCGAAGTGAACGGGGTTGGCAGTCAGGTCTTCTCCACCCTGCGAGATCACAATATCCGGATGATCTGTTATGGTGCCAGCGCCCACAATCTCTGCTTCCTGGTCAAAGAGAGCGAGGCAGGCAATATCGTCAACCACCTCCATCTGGAGCTGCTCGACTAACCCTCGCGACCATGCAACAGGGTACCGTCAAGGTACCCTTGTCATATCTGAGTCGCCGTGATCACCGCTCAGGCAAAGGCGGTTATAGGTAGCTGACAAGCCACAACTTCGCGATGCAACTGCTGCAAACGGGCCAACAGTCCGCTCTGACCCAGTGCAGCGTCCTGAGACGATAGGTTATCCACCAGCTGCGGATAGTGGTCGGTCACTGCCTGCTCCAGCCAGTCGAGACGGCGCAGGGTCAGCGGGCCGCAGCTCTGACCGCTCAGATCATCGGCCACATCGAGCCGGTGGCTGCGATACATGTCCCGCCACCAATTGGCTGCCAGCGCCTCATCACTGGCCAGTGCCGCACTCCACTCCCCCTGCAGGGCGTGCAAGCGGGCCAGCACCGGGGCACTGGCCCCTTCGCGGATCAGGTGATGGATCTCCCGTTTCACCCATTTAAGACAGAGCTCGCGCCAGTAGCGAAACTGCGGCATCGGGTCGGCTTCATCAAGCCATAGCCCGGAGAGGGTGCGGGTCTCCAGCCGCTCCGGCACATGAAATTGCGGGTCGACCAGACCGTTGGAGTTGTACTCAAAACGGGGATCAAAGGGCCACATATAACCAAAGTCAAACACGCTGATCTGATCGCCATCGTCCAGCAAATTGCCCGGACTCGGATCCCAGTCAAACCAGCCCCAGCGCGCCAACTCTCCCTGCACCTCCAGCATCTGCGCCAGATTGCGTTCGTTGAGCTGATGCACCGGCACACCCCGCAACCAGGGAGAGACCAGAATACCGGCGCGGGCCGAACCAAAACTGGTGCAGACCACGTGAGAGAGGATGGTGGGGTGGAGTTCGCGCAACGCCTCGATTTCGCGCCGCCGCTCCAGCTCGGTGAGAAAAGCCGTCTTGCCGTCGAGGTTGGCCACCAGCGAATCCTGACGACGACGCTTGAGGCACCAGTGATGGCCATCAACCTTGAGGTGAAACACCTCGGCGGTGAGACCGTGGCGGTAAACCTTGAGTACTGACGGATGGGAATCCTTGATCCTGACCAGTTGTGCCAAAGGAAGCGGACAGTCACGTTCGCGTCCGATCCGGATCTCTTCCTTGCTCTCCAGCATACGCAACAATCTTGCCTGCCGCGCCATCACCTTGGGATTCATACATGTACCTCCTGTCGCTATTGAGAGACTAAACAGCGCCCTCCTCACAGGCCAGCAGCAAAACACCATGATGACGCTTTCATCACATATTCCGTACAACCTCTGGATCGGGATCACATTTTGCAGGGTTGCACGGTAACCAAATATTCATTAAATGGTCATTAAATTGACAACCGGGAACCGGCCCCGCACCATCGGGTCAAACAGTATGCAGCCCTACTGCGTCTCTCTTACTTGCTCAAAGGATGAGCTGATATGACTCTCTTTCGCTCTGGTCGCTGGCATCTGCACGTCCCGAGCCTCTCCTCTCTGCTGCTGGCCCTCCTAAGCGGCTTGCTGCTGCTGACCCTGCTGCTGCCGCTGATCAATCCCGGCAGCTGGCTTGGCCGGGCTCAGCCACTGGTACTGGGGCCTGCCGATCATCCTCTGGCTACCCTCACCCGCCACGCCCTGCTCTATAAAAGCGACAGTCGCGGCCTCTATCTGGTGGTGCGCAGCCAGTGGCAACTGCTCAATCCCCTGCAACCGGGTGACAAGGTGCGGGTAGAGCTGCTCAACGATCAGGGCAAACGGATCGATGAGCTGAGCCAGCCGGTAGACAAGCGTCAGGTATGTCGCCACACCCGTTGCACCCTGGATCTCAACAGCACCCTGCGCGCGCCGGACGACGCGCTGGCCAGCCGTTATCAATTGCGGATCGGCCTGCTGCTGGCCGATCGCCCCGAGAGCGGCGACTTTAGCCAGATCCTGCAGACCCTGCCGGAGCAGGGTTTCAACCTCACCTATCTGATGGTCAGCCTGACCCTGGTGCTGGTGCTGAGCGCCGCCGTGCTCAGAGCCGTGCTGCCGAGGCTGCGCCGCAATCTGCGCTGGCGGATCATCGGCAGCCTGCTTTTGGGCAACCTCACCTTCGTGCTGCTGCACGGCTTCGTGGTGTTCAAACTGGGAGAATTTCTGCTCTGGTCAGGCTTTCGGCCGGAGCACTACTACCTCGCCTGGGGCAGCATGGTGCTGGGCTGGAGCCTCTGTGCGCTGGCCGGGTTTAACCTCTATATGGGGCTGGTCTTCACCGCACTGTCCGGCATAGGGCTGCTGGCCAACTTTATGAAGATCGCCATCTACGGCGTGCCGCTCGGCGGGGATGACTTCGGCAACCTGCTGGCACTGCTGCGGATCCTGCTGGATCAACATCCGATATTGCCCATCTTCGGCGGCCTGCTATGCCTGTTTCTCTGCTGGCGTTTCGCCCTGTCACGCTGGATCCTGCGCACAGCCGCCGCCACCGTGGCCTTCTTTGCGCTGTGCGTCTTTGCCACCCAAACCAGCAACAAGCTGCTGGGGGCCAACATTCGCTACGTGGACCGCGCGGTCAACTATCACAGGGATATCATCCGCTCCGGCCCCGGCCTCTATCTGTTCAATCTGGTGGACGAGATGCTGCAAAGCGGCAGCGTATTTCGCTACCCCTTGCAGATCAACGAGCTGACCCCGCAGCTGAGCCATCCACCTCAGGGCATAGCACCACGCTGGGATCTGGTGATCGTGCTGCAATATGAGTCGCTGATGCTCGACTGGCAGGGGCGGATCTGTGCCCCCGCGCCCACCCTCAACCTGCCCGCCAGCGTGCAGCAGTGGCACAAGACCATCCACTCCCCCACCACCGGCGGCATGACGGTGCTGGCAGAGTTCGAGATGAACACCGGCCTGCCGGTGGGGCTGCTCAAGCAGGGAGTCGTGCCCTACTACTACCTCTCGGATCAGGTGCCGGGCCTGGCCCGCAGCGCCAACCAGAGCGGCTACCAGACCCTGTTCGTCCACCCCTATGTGGAGAAGTTCTGGGGCCGCGCCAAAGCGATCCCGGCGCTGGGCTATCAGGAGCGCTGGTTCGACACCCGCTTCACCACCCTTGAGCACAAGGGGCTCTATATCTCCGATGATGCCCTCGTCGATCACCTGCTCAAACGCAGCGAACAGGATGACAAGCCGCTGTTTGCCTACGCGGTCACCATGCAGGGGCACGGCCCCTTCGATGGTCCCCGCTATCAGGGTCAGGAGCGCAATGGTGCCTGCCCGAACGAGAGCGAGAGTGACAAACAGCAGCTCAACACCTACTACACCGGTGTGGTGGATGCCATGGCCTCGCTGGAGCGGCTGCTCAAGGCCCTCGATCAGTCGGGCAAGCGCTATCTGGTGGTCGCCTTTGGCGATCACCAGCCATTTTTGATGTCGGCAGGCAAAGGCATTCATGGTGACAAACCGGCGCGCGATGCCACCTACCAGATCCCCATGATGGCCTTCGCCCGTGCCGATGATCCCCTCAATCTGGCGACCCAGTTTGCCCCGGTGCGCCAGCTTTATCAGATGGGTCAGGCGACCCGCCAGCTGCTGGCGGGGGATCTCACCCCCATCGAGGACAAGCCCCTGCTCCATCCGGTGCTGGGGGAAGAGAAGGGATTCGACGTCTCGCCGCTGGTGCCGCAGATCCGCGCCAGCTTCCGGGCCGATGCCCTGCCCTGACAATGTCATCCTCCAACAACAGACAAGGCCGCATCAGCGGCCTTGTTGTTTGACATCCATTTTTGACATGCCTGTTTTTCACATCAATTGTGACGCTCACCCGGCTTGCCACCAGGGCTGCAGCAAGGTGAGCTGCTGGCGGTCGAGATCCAGCTCAGCCTCAACGCCCAGCGGCAACGTCAGCATAGGGTGGGTATGGGCGCAATCAAACTCCGCAAGGATGGGGAAGGTCGGCTCCCCCACCACCTCCAGCAGGATGTCGAGTGGCCGCCGACCGCTGCCCTGGCTGTCGAACAGCTCGTGTTTGCCAAGCACGAGGGCATCGATCCGCTCAAACACCCCGCACAGCTTGAGGTGGGCAAACGAGCGCTCCACCGTCTCTGCCAAATGGAGGCTGTCCTCCAGCAGCAGAATGTCCCCTTGCTGGATGGCTGGCATATAGGGGGAACCCCAGATCCCCGCCATGGTGTTGAGGTTGCCGCCGATCAGCCGCCCCTGCACCCGACCAGAGCCCACCGATATCAGCCGATTGGGCTGACAGAGCTTGGCCCGGGTCTGGTTCTCCCAATCCAGTCGTTCATCAGTCCACTGCACCGGGGTCGGCACTGTGTGGGGCACGGCGGCGCCACCGGCCTGGCAGATCTGGCGAAAGCCCGACAGCGTCTCGTCCACCAGCGGCGGCAACTCGCCAAAAGAAGCCACCAGCGCCGGGCCATAGAAGGTAACCAAGCCAGTTTGGGCATAAATACCGAGCAGCAGCGCCGTCACATCGGAGTAGCCGACGATGATTTTGGGATCGCGCTTGAGCGCCTCAAAATCGAGGTAGGGCAGCAGGGAGTTGGAGTTGCTGCCGCCAATCACCGACATGATGCAGCGCACCTCGGGGTCGCGAATAAGGGCGTTGAGCTCTTCGGCCCGAGCAGCGATGGAGCCGGAACGCCAGTGATCCTGCTGGCCAGTCAGGCTACCGGCCTTGAGTTTGAAACCCTGCCCCTCAAGAAACGCCCTGGCACGGGCAAAACGGTTGGGGGCCCAGGCGGTCGCTGCACTGGAGGGGGAGAAAAAAGCGATGGTATCGCCACGTTTAAGCAGCGGGGGAACCAGTAACGTCATAAATTGCTAATCCTTGCCAATATCCAGCCATCACAGAACCTTTGAGACTCCTACAAAACCCCTGTTAGTACAACGAGTTTCACCTCTTTTGTTTAGAAATACGAAACGCTTAATTCATTATTAACAGATATTCTAAACGCCACGCCCTTCTTAGAATGACCTCATTGCGATGGCCAACCCCGGTTGGCAATCAGAACGGTCGGCCTGACAGCCCGAACGTGTTCTCTCCGACTTATCAATGAGGTGCCTGTCATGAACAAAACCGCATCCCCCAGCGCATTGGTTGTAGAAGGCGGCGCCATGCGCGGCATATTTGCCAGCGGCGTGCTGGATGCGTTTATCGAGCATGACTATCGCCCCTTTGACTTCGCCATCGGCGTCTCGGCGGGGGCCACCAACTTGCTGGCCTACCTTGCCAGCCAGCATGGCCGCAGCCACGACATCCTGACCGAGCTGGCCTGTACCCAGGAGTTCATGGATCCCCTGCGCTTTGCCAAGGGGGGCAATCTGGTGGATATCCACTGGCTGTGGAACACCAGCTGCCGCAAATACCCCCTCGATATTCACACCTACCGGGAGACCGGCATCCCCTTCTATGCGGTGGTGACCAATACCCTGACCGGCAAGGCGGAGTACATCCGGGTCAAACCGGAGAACATGAACGAGGTGCTGCCCGCCAGTTGCGCCATTCCCCTCGCCTCCCACGAATACCCGGAGGTGAACGGGGTGCCGATGACCGATGGCGGCGTCGCCGACTCCATCCCGGTGATCGAGGCCTACCGCCGCGGTGCCCGTCATATGACGGTGATCCTCTCCGAGCCGCTCGGCTATCGGCTCAAGCCGATGCCGTTCCCCTGGATGATCCGCACCCTGCTCAAGACCCGTCCCGCGCTGGCCCATGCCCTGGAGCAGCGGGATCGCAGCTACAACGAGGCGCTCGATTTTATCGCCAATCCGCCGGAGGACTGCCAGATCGAGGTGATCGCCCCGGCCGACTACTTCCCCGTTTCCCGTTTCACCCGCGATATCAACAAGCTGGAGATGGGATACGTGATGGGCAAGTGCGCAGGCTATCAGGCCGCCCTGCTCAATTGACAAGGGTTTTACAGGCATGACCCGACCTGCCGCGACGCAAGCGCCGCCCACAACAACAATCGGGTCAGTTGAGCAACATGAGTCATAAAAACAGACCGTGGCGAGGCAAGCGTGGCCAGCACAGGTGCCAGACACTCTGAGCGGCCTGCTCCTCATCCCTATGCCAGGGCAGCTCGCCCTCATACAAGGTGTTTATTTATGTCGTTTCTTCTCACCCATCCCGCGCTGGCGCAGCTGTTCGAACGGCTGCTGCCCGATTACCGGATCATGGCCCCCGCGGCCGAATATCGGGGCGGCCGCTTCTCTGACACCGACAACGTCACCTACCACAGCATCCGTCATCCGGCCGATCTGGTGTGGCAGGAGAAGTCCCACTTCTCCCCGAAAGAGGTGGTGCTCCCCATCACCCAGACCCTGTTTCACTTCGACAATCTGGAGCTGCGCGAATCCAGGGTGGAGGCCAAACCCACCCTGCTGTTCTTGCGCAGCTGCGATATTCACGCCCTGCGCCGACTGGATCAGGTCTACCTGAAAAACGGCCAGAACAGCGACGTCTACTACGCCCGGCTGCGCAGCAAGCTCAAGCTGGTACTGCTGGAGTGCCGCGAGAGCTTCGAGAACTGCTTCTGCGTATCCATGGGCAGCAACGAGACCCGAGACTACGCCGCCGCCATTCGTATTAGCGATGAGGGGGCCCGCATCGAGGTCAAGGATCCGGAGCTGCTCGGCTACTTTGCCGAACTGGGTGAATCCGACGACTTCACCCCGGAGTTTGTCCAGAGCAACCCGGTCAAGGTGCGCACCCCGGACAGCGTCTGTGACGACCCCCAGCGGATCCGCCAGATCCTCACCGCCCATCCGGTCTGGGCCGAGTACGACAGCCGCTGCATCGGCTGCGGCCGCTGCACCACCTCCTGCCCGACCTGCAGCTGCTACAGCGTGCACGACCTCACCTATGCGGAGAATCCCAAGCAGGGTGAGCGCCGTCGCCAGTGGGCCAGCTGCATGGTGGATGGCTTCAGCGACATGGCCGGTGGCCACGGTTTTCGCGCCAAGCATGGCGAGCGCTTGCGTTATCGCGCCCTGCACAAGGTCAACGACTACAAGGCCCGTCAGGGGGAGGAGCACATGTGCGTAGGCTGCGGCCGCTGCGACGATCGCTGCCCTCACTACATCTCTTTTAGCAACATCATCAACAAGATGACCGATGTGGTCGAACAGACCATCGCGGCCGACCACGCGCAGGGGGCGAACTGATATGTGCCAGTGCCAACAAACCGCAACAGAAGAACAGCAGCAGGACGTGGTCGAAAACCGCCTGCTGCCCAAGGCCTACACCATTCTGGCGATCGAGCGCCACACCGAGCTGGAGTGGAACTTTCGGGTCTCCCGCGACTTTGATGTCCACTACGGCCAGTTTGTGGAGATCTCCCTGCCCACCGTGGGCGAGGCGCCCATCTCGGTCTCCGACTATGGCGATGGCTATGTGGATCTGCTGATCCGCAAGGTCGGCAAAGTGACCGATGCGCTGTTTGCCCTCGAGGTGGGCGATCAGGTGTGGATGCGCGGCGTCCACGGCAACGGTTATCCGCTGGAGACCTATCGCGACCAGCACCTCATCGTGGTGGCGGGCGGTACCGGCGTTGCGCCGGTCAAGGGGCTGCTGCGCCGCTTCAGCAAACACCCGGAACAGGTGAAATCCCTCGACATGATCCTCGGCTTCAAGAATGAGCAGGCGGTGCTCTATCGCCACGAGATGCCGCTCTGGGCCGAGCAGCAGAACCTCATCGTCACTCTGGACGAGGGCAAGGAGAGCGAGCAGTTTCGCATCGGCCGGGTCACCGACTACATCGATCAGCTGGATCTCGCTGACAAGGAGGATATCCAGGTGATCGTGGTCGGTCCCCCCATCATGATCCGCTTCGTGGTACTCGCCTTCCTCGAGCGCGGCATCCCCAAGGATCGCATCTGGGTCGACTACGAACGCCGCATGGCCTGCGCCGTGGGCAAGTGTGGCCACTGCCGGATGGGCGACACCTATATCTGCGTGGATGGACCGGTCTTTCGTTTTGACCAGGCCCAGCATCTGATCGACTGAGGGAGAACACCATGAGTCTCGATATCGACATCATCAAGGCCCGCGCCAAGAACGAATACCGCCTCTCCAAGGTGCGCGGCGAAGCGATGATCAGCGTACGCATTCCCGGCGGGATCATGCCCGCCCACCTGCTGGCCGTGGCCCAGCAGATCGCCGAACAATACGGCAACGGTCTGATCCACCTGACCACCCGCCAGAAGCTGGCGATGCCCGGCATCAAGTATCAGGACATGGACAAGGTCAATGCCGCCCTCGAACCCTTTATCAAGGAGATAGAGGTAGAGACCTGCGGCATCGAGGTAGAGGACACCCGAGCCGGTTACCAGACCATCGGCGGGCGCAATATCGTCGCCTGTCAGGGCAACACCATCTGCCAGAAAGGCAATATCGACTGTACCGGGCTGGCCCAGCGGATGGAGAAGCACCTCTACCCCAACCCTTATCACCTCAAGATGGTGATCGCCGGCTGCCCCAACGACTGCGCCAAGGCCAACATGGCCGACTTCGGCATCCTCGGCATCGCCAAGATCAACTTCAATGCCGAACGCTGCATCGGCTGCGGCGCCTGCGTCAAGGCGTGCAGCCACCACGCGGTGGATTGCCTCGCCATCAAGCATGGCAAGGCGGTCAAGGAGGAGAGCAAGTGCATCGGCTGTGGCGAGTGCGTACTGGCCTGCCCGACCATGGCCTGGCAGCGGGATCCCAAGCAGCTCTACATGGTCAAGCTGGGGGGACGCACCAGCAAGAAGACTCCCCGTACCGGCAAGCTGTTCCTCAACTGGGTGACCGAAGAGGTGCTGCATGCGGTGATCAAGAACCTGTTCGAGTTCGAAGCCGAGATGCTGGATGGCAAGCCCATCTACCTGCACATGGGTCACCTTATCGACCGGGCCGGTTATCACAAGTTCAAGGAGCGGGTGCTGCGCGGCGTCACCCTCAATCCGGAAGCCATGGTCGCTGACCGCATCTTCTGGGCCGAAGATCAGTACGTCGCCAACATGCACGTCAAAGCGGTGCAATAGAAAAACCTCGTTTGGGGAAGCGTGATCAAGTGGCCGACACCGGTGGGGATCTGTCGTTGGCCCGGGCGTAGATCACCCTTCCCCTTTTTTATTCCCGTTGGGGGGCCTTTCCCCCAACCATCCCGGGTGCGTCACGACGCGCCCTGCTATCTCGCCCGACGCGGCATTGCGAACGGGCCAGCATCCGGAGCCTGTTATGGACTTTCTCCCTCTCTTTTGTCAGCTGCAAAACAAGCCTGTGCTTATCGTTGGCGGCGGTGAGGTGGCGGTGCGCAAGGCGCGCCTGCTGCTCGATGCCAAGGCGAAGATCACCATCAATGCCCCGCACCTAGAACCCCAGTTGATGAGCTGGGCCGAGCAGGGTCACCTGACCGTCTGCGCCGCCGATTTTCACCCCGAGCTGCTCGATGGCAAGTGGCTGGTGATCGCCGCCACTGACAACCCAGAGGTCAATCATCAGGTCTTTCACGAAGCAAACCTGCGCCAGATCTTCTGCAACGTAGTGGACTCACCCGCCCACTGCAGCGCCATCATGCCCGCCATCATCGACCGCTCGCCGCTGATGGTGGCCATCTCCAGCGCAGGCGCGGCGCCGGTACTGAGCCGTCAGCTGCGGGAAAAACTCGAAGCCATGCTGCCGCAGCACCTCGGCCAGCTCGCGGCGCTGGCCGGACGCCTGCGCGAGCGGGTCAAACTCATTCCGGACAAGCTGGCCCGCCGCCACTTCTGGGAGCGACTGTTCCGGCACGAACGGCTCGCCCGCCAGCTGGCCCGCGGCCAGCAGCTGGCTGCCGAAGAGAGCATCAACAAGCTGCTGCTCGAACCACAACAGAGTCAGGGCAGCGTCACCCTGGTGGGAGCCGGTCCCGGTGATGCGGGGCTGCTCACCCTGAACGGCTTGCAGCAACTGCAACAGGCGGATGTGGTGGTCTATGACCGGCTGGTATCGCAGGAGGTGCTAGCTCTCATTCGCCGCGATGCCGAGCGGATTTTCGTCGGCAAGGAGGCGGGCCGCCACTGCGTACCGCAACAGGCGATCAACCAGTTGTTGCTGGAGCAGGCCCGACGGGGCAAGCAGGTGGTGCGGCTCAAGGGGGGCGATCCCTTTATCTTTGGCCGGGGCGGCGAGGAGCTGGAGACCCTGGCCGAGGCGGGTATCCCCTTCTCGGTAGTGCCGGGCATCACGGCTGCATCGGGCTGCGCCGCCTATAGCGGCATTCCCCTCACCCACCGCGACCATGCCCAGCGGGTGCAGTTCATCACCGGCCATGATAAAGAGGGCAATATCGCCCAAGAGTGGTCGGCGCTGGCCGCCCCTCATCAGACCCTGGTTTTCTACATGGGGCTGGCCCACGCCGCCCGCATTCAGGATGAGCTGCAGACCCATGGCATGCCCGATCACACCCCGGTGGCGCTGGTGGAGCAGGGAACCCAGCTCAGTCAGCGGGTGGTGCGCGGTGAACTGCGGCAGCTGGCGGCACTGGCTCGGCGAGTGAAAAGTCCGAGCCTGATCATCATCGGCTCTGTGGTGACGCTGGCTGACAAGCTGGACTGGTATGGCGAAGCCAATACCATCACCAGCATCTGACGTGGCACTGTGCCCCGAGCAGCTTTGACAGCTGCGCAAACTGATAAGCCCCCAGACACAAAAAAGCAGAGACCGGCCAACCGATCTCTGCTTGTTGCATCACAAGGCGCGCGTTACACCGTGTACAGGTTACTCCAGCGTGATGGGGCCGGTATTCTGAACATCAGTGTCGTTCCAGTCACTCTCATCGCGAATGTGCGGATCCCCCTGCAAAGTGTAGAGGATGGTGCCCTGACGAAACTGCAACGCACCGTCGGTACGTTTAGCCTTCACCTTCACATCGTTTACCCATACCTGTTCTTTGCCATCAACTTGTATGATCGCGACGGTCGCCCCCGTCTCGCTATTTTTGGCGATCCATTTGCCCTGATAAGGTGAGTTACCCTTGGCCATCGGCAACGAGGTAGCCTTGCCCGCTGACCAGGATTGCACGGTGCAGATGCCGTTGGCGCGACGATCGTGTTTGATCGCGTAATCAATGCTGGGTTCACTGTCGGCAGAGTCAGAGGTAATGCCGATCATGATCTTGCCGCTCTGGGCAGAATAAGCGGTCGGAGCATCAGTCTTCAGAGTGGCCTTCTTGCCATTGATGTAAACACTGCCTCCCTGCGACTTGACCTGAATGTTCATCGGGCAACTGGCGGTAAAGTTAGGTACCGCTGCCGCCGCGCTACCAGCATAAGCAGCGATGGCCAGAGTGATAACAGTCAACAGAGCAGATTTTTTGTGCATCTTGATACGCCTTCAAGAAATAGTGGTTCAAGCAAAGTGGGTTCATCCGTGATGAGGTGTCGTCCTGATGGCATCCACTCTAGTTCAGCGGTTCAAGGCGACCCAGTTAAAAAAAATAAAACCCGCACCATTGGGTTATGAAAAAATATAAACATTTAAAATCATGACGTTACCGTCATTCTCACCTGTTTTTTTCAACACGCGAAACTCGCATCTTTACTCACTGTTGGGCATCAAAAAAGCCGATAACCCGGTTATCGGCTTCTTGTCTGAGCGGCGGGTGGCAGAATATCAGACCACCACAGCGGTACCGCTGATGCTCACCATCAGCATGCTGCCATTTTGCCCCACCACCTCGTAGTCGATATCGATGCCGACCACCGCATTGGCGCCAAGGGCCGCGGCACGCGCTTTCAGCTCGTCGAAGGCGATCTCGCGAGCGCGAGCCAGCTCTTTTTCATAGGCGCCAGAGCGGCCACCGATAATGTCGCGGATCCCGGCAAAGAGATCCTTGAAGATATTGGCACCGAGGATGGCTTCGCCCACCACGATGCCGCGGTATTCACGAATGGTTTTGCCTTCCAGCGTGGGGGTAGTAGATAGGATCATCTTGAACTCCTGTGAGTAGCAGAAGGCCCCAGACTACCCCAACGGCCCGCAAATCCCAACCGGGTGGTGGCCTGTACGACTCCGACCTTAAAAATCACGACGGCCAGATAAAAAAACACCGCGCACGGGGCGCGGTGTTGATGGCAGAGGGTCTAGCCCGCAGCAACGCCGTTACGGATTGTAAGAGACCACCGAGCCACTGAGGCCGGTCATCTGGGAGATCCGCCCCTGCATCCCCTGCAACTTGGCCTTGGAGACATCCGGCCCGATAAAGACGCGGTTGAGTTGACCCTGCACCGGTGTGCGTGGCGAGGTGTGGGCAGAGTAGCCTGCCGCCCGCAGCTTGCTCACCAACGCATTGACACTGTCGACGTTCTTGAAGGCGCCAAGCTGGAGGATCCAGCTGCCTTGCGCCGCGGCTGGCGCAGGTGTGGTCGGCTGGGTCATCTTGCTTTCAATCAGATCGTCGAGGGACTTGATCTGACCCGCCTGCGGTTTGGTCGGCGCGGGCGCCTTGGCCACTTCAACCGGTTTGGCTGGTGTCGGCTTGGGTGCAGGCTTGGGCTGTTCGACCGGTTTTTTGGCCACCACTTCCGGTTTGGGCGCAGGCTTGGGTTGTGCATTCGGTTGCGAATTGCCCGGTGCTGATGCGGCAGGGGTTGTCGCCGACTGCGCGCCACTGCCCTGACCGGCGAGGGTCATGGGATCGGCCACCTCTTCCACTTGCCACTGCTGGGCTGCAGAGGCCTGTTGCTGGCTGGCCAGATGATCGGCAGGCAAGGTGCTGGCCGCCGAGACCTGCAGCGCAGGCTTGGCAGGCTCCAGATCAGGACGCAGCGGGATCTTGGCAAACGCCTCCTCCTTTTGCGCCAGCTTGTGACCATCCAGCAAGTCCGGCAGGAAAATAACAACCAGAGCCACCAGGATGACGGTGCCCACCAGACGGTTTTGAAACTTCGAAGCCAAGTTGAATCCTACCTTTACCTAACTCAATACACGATTTGACTCCCCTGCTGCAGGCAGGGGAGCAAGGGTGCAGCCTAGGAAGCAACACCCGCCAGAATGTCGGCGACAGTGTAAAACGAACCAAACACAATGACCATATCGTCCGGACTCGATGCGGCCAATGCTGCATGATAAGCGGCGCTGACCTCATCAAACTCCCAGGCAGGCCCCTTGCCTTCCCCCAGCGCAGCAGCCAGCTGCGTAGCGGTGGCGGCGCGCGGGCCGGTCAGGCTGGCCAGATACCATTCACCGATCAGGCCATCGAGTTCGGCCAACGATCCCGCCATGTCCTTGTCTTTGAGCATGCCGACCACGGCGCGGCGCACGCCTGCGCAGGGCATTTTACGCAGCTGGGCAGCCAGATAAGCCGCCGAATGGGGGTTGTGGGCCACATCGACGATAACCAGCGGCGCATTTTGCAGTTGCTGCATCCGGCCAGCCAGTCGGGCATTGGCCAACCCGTCGCGAATGGCAGACTCCGGCAATGGCAAACCGAGGGATTCCAGCGCTGCCAGCACGGTCACCGCATTCATCAACGGCAAGGCGGGTTTGGGCAGATCCCGCCACTGGTGGAGACCGTGGTAATCCCAGCAGCTCTCGTGCTCATCGCCACGAAAATCGATACCGACCTGACGCAGGTTGGCGCCGAGGCGCTGCGCTTCGCTGGCGATGGTCGCAGGCGGATTGGGCTCACCGCTGATGGCGGGTTTACCGGCGCGATACACCCCGGCCTTCTCCACCGCCACCGCTTCACGGGTATCACCCAGCCAGTCGCAGTGATCGAGGGCAATCGAAGTGATCATCGCTACATCAGACTCCACCACATTGGTGGCGTCGAGCCGACCACCCAGCCCCACTTCCAGCAGCAACACATCGGGCGCGGCGCGGCAGAAGAGCCACAAACCGGCCAGGGTGGCGAATTCGAAGAAGGTGAGCGCAATCTCGCCGCGGGCCGCTTCCACTTCGGCAAAGGCCGCGCAGTGCTCGCTATCGGCCAACTCTTGCCCGTTGACCCGCACCCGCTCGGTAAAACGCAGCAGATGGGGCGAGGAGTAGACGCCGACCTGATAACCTGCGGCCATCAGAATGCTGGCGGCCATGGCACAGCTGGAGCCCTTGCCGTTGGTGCCCGCTACCGTGACTACCTTGAATGGCAGTTGGGTAAGCCCCATACGCCGGGCAACGGCACCGACCCGATCCAGCCCCATGTCGATATTGACCGGGTGGATCTGCTCCAAATAAGAAAGCCAGTCGACAAGCGACCGGCTTTGGGATTGTTGCATGTTTGAACTCATCTTCACTCTTCGATGACGTGAGTATTCAGCATTTTGGCAAGCAGGCTGGCCAGACGGTTACGCATTTCGCGGCGATCGATGATGAGGTCGATGGCACCCTTCTCCAGCAGAAACTCGGAGCGCTGGAAGCCTTCCGGCAATTTCTCGCGCACGGTCTGCTCGATAACGCGCGGGCCGGCAAAACCGATCAGCGCCTTGGGTTCGCCCACGTTGATATCACCCAGCATCGCCAGACTGGCAGAGACGCCGCCAAGGGTCGGGTCGGTCAGCACCGAGATATAGGGCAGACCTGCCTTGGAGAGTTTGTCCAGCGCCGCACTGGTCTTGGCCATCTGCATCAGGGAGAACAGTGACTCCTGCATACGCGCCCCACCCGAGGTGGAGAAGCAGATCAGACCACGCCCTTCCTTGATGCACTCCTCGACGGCACGCACGAAGCGGGCACCGACCACGGAGCCCATGGAGCCACCGATAAAGGAGAACTCGAATGAACAGGCGACAACCGGTACCCCTTTAAGGGTCCCTTTCATCACCACCAGCGCATCTTTCTCTCCGCTCTCTTTTTGAGCAGCAGACAAACGATCCTTGTAGCGCTTGGAATCCTTGAATTTCAAGACATCATGGGGCTCCAGCTCGGCACCGATCTCGGTACGACCCTGCTCGTCGAGGAATCGCTCGAGACGGGCACGGGCGCTGATGCGCATATGATGATCACACTTGGGGCACACTTCGAGGTTGCGCTCCAACTCTGCCCGGTAGAGCACCTGTTCACAAGCACTGCACTTGGTCCACACCCCTTCCGGAATGTTGTGACGACGAGGTGTAGTGATCTTGCTCTTGGGAAGAATCTTCTCAAGCCAGCTCATGGAATTCCTTAATGCTTTTGTGCCTGACAACACGCATCGAGCCTAGGTTGTTCAATGACTTACTAGCTCGATGGCAACAAATGACGGGTCATTAAACCACAATTTTTCGGGCGCAGTTACTAAAAACTGGTCGTACCCGGTGCCGAGTCCGGCAGCCACAGCGGGCCGAGCGGCAACTGCGGCAGGGCGAACTCTGCCGGGTAATCAACATCGACCAGATAGAGACCACCCGCCTTGGCGGTCGGCCCGGCCAGATTGCGATCCCGGGCAGCCAGCACCTCGGCAATCCACTCCACCGGTTTGAGGCCCTGCCCCACCAGCAGCAGTGAGCCGGTGATGTTGCGCACCATGTGGTGCAGGAAGGCATTGGCCTTGATGTCGAGCACGATGTAGGGGCCGGAGCGGCTGACGCACAGATGGGTCACATTGCGCCACGGGGTATTGGATTGGCAGGCGACGGCACGGAAGGTGCTGAAGTCGTGCTCCCCGAGCAGGCTCTGGCCCGCCTGATGCATCAGGTCGGCATCAATGGTCTCGTGATAGTGACTGACGCCACTGCCGAGGATCGCCGGACGGTAGTTATGGTTGTAGATAACATAACGGTAGCGACGGGCGGTGGCGCTGAAGCGGGCGTGGAAGCTCTCGTCCACCTGCTTGACCCAGCGCACGGCGATATCTGGTGGCAAGTTTGAATTGAGCCCCAGGGTCCAGGCCCCTTCGGCACGGCTGGCATCGGTATCGAAGTGGATCACCTGACCGGTCGCATGGACACCGGCATCGGTACGCCCGGCACACTGGATGGAGACGGGGTGGTTGGCGATCCGGCTCAGAGCCTTCTCCAGTTCAGCCTGGACGCTGATCACTTCACGCTGACGCTGCCAGCCGAAATACCGGCTGCCGTCATATTCAATACCTAGGGCAATTCGCATGGATAAACTTGTCTTGTTGTGAAAACGCAGGAAAGAAACGGGGCGGATTATACGCGCTCAGCCCGAAAAGTCCCATAAAGCTCACAATTGGCTGGCACGCCCGGCCTCAACCCCATTAAACATCACCATAAAGAAGAGGGCAGCCCACTGGCTGCCCTCGTTATGCTCATCCCGTTATAGAAGGTGACTCACCCCAGCCGTTTGAGCAGTTTCTCAGCCTCGGCACGCTGATGATCAGTCCCCTGCGCTGCCGCCTCTTGCAGCAATTCGCGGGCACTATCCTTGTCATCAATTTCAAGGTAGGCGCGAGCCAGGTCCAGTTTGGCTCCCACACCGCCGTCATCGGCGTCCACATCAAAGCCGGTCGATTCCGGCAGCACCTCGGGGAAGCCATCCAGCCCCACATCCAGCGAGAACCCCTGATAAGGCTCCTGCTCCGGTGCCGTTTCATCTGCTTCGGCCAGCAGCTTGTCAATCTCGACGTAACCGCTCGCCTGAGCCTGTTCCCGTGGCTGCAGATCTGCCGGATGAGCATCCACTTCGGCAAAGGCATCCTCAAAATCGGAGAGCGCCAATTCGTTGGGATCCCACTCCAGATCCAGTTCAGCCTCCTTGAGATCCAGCTCAGCCTCTTTGGCCTTGGGTGGCTCCAGACCGAGCTCTGCCAGCATCTCGTCGGCACTGGCCTCGTCACTCAAGTCGTCACTCAAATCAATGGCGTGCTCATCCTTGCTGGCCACCGCTTCATCAAACGCATTTTCAAAATCGCTCAAATCAAAGCTGGCAAGATCATCTTCAACCGCGGCAGTTGAGCCAGCAGCGCTCAGCTCAGGCTCCAGATCGGCCGCAAGATCCGCATCAAGCTCAGCAAACAGGGCTGCTTGCAGCTCCTCTTCGCTCATGACTTCATCAGCCGCCTTGGGCTTGGCACTGACCTGATTCGCCAGCTCCAGAGCTGGTTCGTTGGCCAGAGCGACAGGTTCGTCATGGGAAAGATCCAGGTCTGGCACCAGATCCGGGTCACGACTTACCCCCTGAGGAGGCATCCGTTCCGGTTCAAAACCTTGCAGATCCATCTCGTCATCATCGCTAAACACCAGATCGACATCCGGCTTGCCCTGCTCAACCGGCATGAAACCATCAGGGGTATTGAGATCCGGCACCGGACGCACCGGTTCGTTATCGGTGATATCAACACTGAGCAGATCGTCGAACTCGCTCTGCTCCTGATCCATCATCATGGCGGTAGATTCAGAGAGGCTCTTCTCCTGCTCTTCCAGCTCACGACGGGCACGAGCACGCAGCCACAGGGTCACCAGTGCCAGCACCAGCAACACCGGCAGCAGGATAATCATCGCCAGGTTCAAAGGCGACGAGAGCAAATCCATCAACCAGTTCTGCTTGGGCTCTGGCGCAGGCGCCACCGGCGGAACCGGTCTGGCCTTCAGCTCGGCAATCTCTTTTTGCAGCGCGGTCTGATCCAGCAGTTGAGCCTTGAGAGTCTCCACCTCTTCAGTCAGAGATTGCAGACGCAGCTTGAGCCTGTGGTTCATCTCGGTAACTTGGGCCAACTGGGCATTGGCATCTTCCAGCGCGAGAGTCATCTCGGTCGCCGGTTTGCCTACCGGTTTATCCAGATCAGAAGGCAAAGGAGCCGGAGTTGTGCCTTCTGCGGCGCTCGGGACAGGCGCGGGCACCACGGCCTCTTTCGGCTTCGGTGCTGACTCGCTCACCTTGGCGACTTCTTTTGTGTCCGCAACCGGTGGCGGTGTCACCACAGGCACTGGAATGGGCGCAGCTTTAGCCACAGGCAATGGCGCTGGCGCAGCCTTCGCCGGTTCGGACTTGGCCGCCTCGGGCTTCACTGGCTTGGTCTTGGTGGTATGCGCCTGCTTGTTGGCCAGATATTTGGGGCTGAGACCTTTCCAGCTGGCGTTGTCGCTACGGAACTTGGCGCGGGCTTCGGCATCGGTGATGACGCGCGCCTCCGCCTCGGTGGGCAGTGTAATACGCGAGCCCACCAGAATATGGTTGATGTTGCCATCGGCAAAACTGCGGGGGTTTTTCTCGTAGATCGCCACCATAGTCTGGTAGACGCTGACACTACTGGAGGGTCGATACTTGCTCGCCAGACTCCAGAGGGTATCGGTAGGACGAATAGGGCCATAGCTGCCGGGATTGGCGGTTGCCACCTGACGGACAATGGGCTGAGCGGTTGCCCGAACCGGTTGCGCCACGGGCTGGGCCAGCGGCTGGCTATTGACAGCGGGTGGAGCGGGCTCGTCAGGGCCTTTCAGTTCGACAAAAAACGGTTCCCGCGCAGAATCTTCAGCCTGGACGGTGCCCAGCAGACCCAATGCGAGTAGCGTTGCCAATGTTATGCGGGAATGTCCCATATTCGTTCCTTCGTAAGACGGCCCTATCACATTGAAAAATCTGGATAGTTACCCCAAAACAGTCGGTTCAATATAAATCAGGCTCGCCTTGCAAGCCAGCAATCCGACACATTTAGCACCCAACTTGCCTTTGAGTGTAGAAAAAAACTTAATCATTTGATATCACAAAAGAATCTTGAAACACCGCAGTGCGGTACCGGTCACACACCACGGTGTTTCCTCATCGGAGGCGCCCTCTTCTTTCAGCGCCCCCTCGTGGTTATATGACCTTACAGATAGTCACGAACCAGCAGTTCGGCAATCTGGACACTGTTGGTGGCGGCACCCTTACGAACGTTATCGGCCACGATCCACATATTTACACCATTGGGGTGAGAAATATCCTGACGAATACGGCCAACCAGCACCTCATCCTTGCCGGTGGCATCGCGCACTGGCGTCGGATAGTCCCCTTCATCCTCGAACAGGGTGACACCCGGCGCTTCGCGCAACAGATCCTTGACCTGCTCGGCATCTAGCGGTTGGTGCAGTTCGACGTGGACCGCCTCGGCATGGCCGTAGAAAACCGGTACCCGTACACAGGTAGGGTTTACGGCGATGCTGGCATCTCCCAGAATTTTCTGGGTTTCCCACACCATCTTCATCTCTTCGCGGGTGTAGCCGTTATCGGTAAAGCTGTCGATCTGCGGAATAAGGTTGAAGGCGATCTGCTGCGGGTAGAGCGTCGGCTCCACCGGACGGCCGTTGAGCAACTGCGCGGTCTGGCCAGCCAGCTCGCTCACCCCCTCCTTGCCAGAACCGGAGACGGATTGATAGGTGGCCACGTTAATGCGGGCGATGCCCACCTCGTCGTGCAGCGGCTTCAACGCCACCAGCATCTGGATGGTGGAGCAGTTGGGATTGGCAATGATGTTGCGATTGCGAAAATCGGCCAGCGCATCCGGGTTCACTTCCGGGATCACCAGCGGAATATCTTCGTCATAACGGAAGCAGGAGGTGTTGTCGATGACGATGCAGCCGTGCTCGGCAGCAATCGGCGCCCACTTGGCAGAGACCTCGGCACCGGCGGAGAACAGCGCGATCTGCACCTGACTCCAGTCAAACTCCTCGACATCGAGGATCTCGAGGTTCTTGCCGCCAAAGCGTACGGTATCACCGGCGCTGCGGCTGGATGCCAGCGGATAGAGGGTCGCTATCGGAAACTCACGCTCTTCCAGGATCTCGATCATGGCCTGGCCCACGGCGCCACTTGCGCCCAATATCGCGACATTAAACTGCTGGCTCATTCTGTTCTCCTCTAATAAAACTGCGATGACGCTGGCTAGCGCCATGGTCGGCAGGCGCTCGCTGCATGAGGTTGCGCTGCCTGATATGGCCAATCCGGTACAAACGTGTTCGCACCGTATCAGTAAAAACGGGGGTCAATGTGGCCAGAGCGGTTCACATCTTCCGGGTAATCAAAAGTGCCGATTCAGGGGCGTGGCAGCGCAAATCCCAGCGCACCCAACCTCTGGCTGGCAAATGCCCCCTCGACCTGCAGGGAGGATAGTTCACGGCGCTCCGGATAGTGCTTGCGCTGCTCATCAAAACTGCCGGGCACACCTAGTCGGGCACGGAAACGGGCATCGTCACGCCGCACGTCGTAGACCAGATGCACCAATTGCTTGATCAGCGCCTGATCCGGTGAGCGCCCTGGCACTACCGCCTGCACATCAGCGGCAGGCAATAGCTGGCTCAGATCCTGACGTGGCTGACGCCCCAACTGCTGGCAGAGCGCTTCATAGAGCATCCAGGTACCACGAGCCTTGCCCTCCAGGCTATAACCGGCGATATGAGGGGTCGCCAGTTCGGTATGAGGAACCAGTGCCTGCAGTGGCTCGGGTTCGTTTTCCCATACATCCATGACCAGTCGCAGCGGCTGATCGCCCAGCTGACGCATCAACAACGCCCGGTTATCCCACACCTCGCCACGAGATGCGTTGATGAGGATCTGCCCGGCCGGACGCGCAGCAATCTGCTCGGCATCCAGTAGATGGTAGGTGGCATCCATCCCATCACGGGTAATGGGCACATGGAAGCTGACAATGTCGGCGCCAAGGGCCGTCTGATAGTCAACAAAACCGGCATCTGGAGCCTTGCGCGCCTTGGGAGGATCGCAGCGCAGCACCCGCATGCCGATCGCCTCGGCTTTACCGGCCACACACTCACCGGTATTGCCCGCCCCGATCACTGCCAGCGTCATGGTACCGAGAGCGAGCTCGTAACGCTCCGCCAGCACCAGCAGGGCCGAGAGCACGTAGTCTCCAACCGAATACTTGTTGCAACCGGGGGCGCTGAAGAAAGGAATATTGCGACTCGCCAGCAGGGTTTTATCCACATGGTCAGTCCCGATGGTGGCGGTGCCAACAAAAGAGAGTTTGGGGCTGGTCGCCAACAAGTCGGCGTTGACGCGGGTCACCGAACGCACCAACAACACATCGGCATCTTGCAGATCGTGGGCCTGCATCTGCCGCCCTGGCAAGGCGACGACCTCGCCAAACTCGGCAAACAGCTCCACGGCATGGGGCATATTCTCATCAACGACTATTTTCATCGGGTTCTCTTTGGTCACTGCACGCCACGGGGGCGCCATTCTAGCGTAAAGTAGCCTTATATTTCAGCCTGCGATGCAATAAGGAAACACTTATCCGCTCGAAGCGAGCGGGCAACCAGATCCGCTGACACAAACCGGTACCGCAAGCAAATATGTAAGCAGAGGTAACAAGGTGGTGGGTCTGCTTTGCCCATGCCGTGACTGGTGGCACAATGAGACTCTTTTTCACTTGCCTCTTAGCCATCAGATATCTCATGCCACCTCACTCATCTTCACTCTCCCGCAGCCAGGTGCTCTGCTTCACCGCCCTGTTGATCCTGCCGCTGCTGTTGCTTGCTCTGCTCCCCTGGCAGCCTTTTTTAACCGGCTCTCTGCAGGCAGGCTGGCTATGGTGGTCTTATGCCCTGAGCCGCATGGTTGATATACCGGGGATCGCAGTCAGTGGCGTGCTGCTGCTGCTGCTGACCCATTACAAGCTCAGGCTGAATGTAACGTCATTGATTGCGCTCGGTTGTGCCCTGGCGGCCCTGCTCGCCAGCGACTGGGTGCTCAAGAGCCTTATCAAACATCTGACCGAAGAACCCAGACCCTATCTGCTTTGGCTGGAGAGTCAGGCACTGATCCCGGCTATCAAGACTTTCTATGCCAATACCGCAGAAGTGCGCAGTGAACAGGTCCATGCCGCCAGCCAGTTACTGGCGCTGCCTGAATGGCTCGGTAATCACTGGCAACACGAAGTGAACTACGCCTTTCCCTCCGGTCACAGCATCGCAGCCATCAGCCTTGCCCAGTTCTTTGGCCTCATCTGGCTGGCCCGTGCACCGGCAGGCGTCTGGCTGCTTCCGCTCTGTGCCCTCGGGGTCGGATTGTCGCGCATGGTGATCGGCATGCACTGGCCCACCGATGTATTGGCCAGTGCCATTCTTGGCAGTATCACGGCGCTGCTGGCTGCCCGCTGGTGGCTGCACCGATATTGAACCCTGGCCCATCCCGCACGGGCTGCCAGTGTGGGATGGGAGGACAAGCCTGTGCTTTTTTGCCATAATGCCGCCTCATTTTACCCCGACCGAGATCCCATGACCGACGCAGTTCATACCCTAAAGGGCCGTTTTCGTGGTTTTTACCCCGTCGTCATCGATGTTGAAACAGCCGGGTTCAACGCCAAGACAGATGCCCTGCTCGAAATCGCAGCTTACACCCTGAAAATGGATGAGCAGGGCTGGCTCGTCCCCGATCAGGTTTTCCACTTTCATGTCGAGCCCTTCGAAGGGGCCAACCTGGAAAAAGCGGCGCTGGAGTTCACTGGCATCGACCCCTACAACCCGTTGCGTGGCGCAGTCTCCGAGAAAGAGGCGCTGACCGAGATCTTCAAGGGGATCCGCAAGGGGATGAAGGAGCAGGATTGTGGCCGTGCCATTATAGTGGCCCACAATGCCACCTTCGATCACGGTTTCGTGATGGCCGCCGCCGAGCGGGCTGGCCTCAAGCGCAATCCGTTCCATCCGTTCGCCACCTTCGACACCGCCGCACTCTCCGGGCTGGCGCTGGGTCAGACCGTATTGGCCAAAGCATGCCAGAGCGCCCGGATCCCGTTTGACAATAAAGAGGCTCACTCCGCGCTCTATGACACCGAGCGTACCACCGAGCTCTTCTGCCATATCGTCAACCGCTGGAAGACCATGGGAGGTTGGCCTCCGGCTCATCCGGATGATGATACGCCAGATGCCCCTGCCGATGATGGCGGGCAAGAATAGATAGATGAAGGCTGCCTCAGGCAGCCTTCTCTCTTTTAAACCCGGGATACCCCACCTGCATCACCAGAAACATCACGCTACCCACAATAAAATCCGTTCACAGTGACAAACAGGTCACAAACCCTACCTTTGATCAACTTTGTGCCACATGCTGCTGCGATATACGGGGTTTGACTGATTTTTTTCTCGACATTTGTCACGTTTTTCGCAAACTTACTCCCCTTCACATGACAGACAGCAATAACAAACTATAAGGAAATCAAATGAATCCAGTTGTTATCGCAGTCGGGCTGATGCTGGCGCTCAGTCTACTGCGGATCAATGTGGTGGTCTCACTGGCGCTGGGAGCCATTGCTGGCGGCCTGGTCGGGGGACTGTCGTTGACGGATACGCTCAGCACCTTCAGTGGCGGCTTGGGCGGCGGTGCCGAAATTGCCCTCTCCTATGCCATGCTGGGCGCGTTTGCGGTTGCCATCTCCCGCTCCGGGATAACCGACCTGCTGGCCCGCAAGGTGATCAGCCAGTTGGGCAAAGATGCCAGCAGTAGCCGTATTGTCTGGGTCAAGACCCTGCTGCTCACCTCCGTACTGGCAGTGGCCATCTCCTCGCAAAACCTGATCCCGGTTCACATCGCCTTTATTCCGATCCTGATCCCGCCACTCCTTCACGTGATGGCGCAAATGCAGATCGACCGTCGGCAGGTAGCCTGTGTCATCACCTTTGGCCTGACTGCCACCTATATGGTGCTGCCGATCGGCTTTGGCGGCATCTTCCTGAACAATATTCTGGCCAAAAACCTGATCGATAACGGTGTACCAATCACCGCTAGCCAGATCCCGCTGGCGATGGCCATCCCGGGCTGTGGCATGATACTTGGTCTGCTCATCGCGGTGTTCTTCAGCTATCGCAAACCCCGCCAATACAATCTCGACAAGATCCTGGAAGCAGAGCCTGAAACCGTTGAGCTCAATCTCAACCATATCTGGGTCGCGCTGCTGGCCATCGCAGTCGCACTCGGGCTGCAACTGATGACCAACAGCATCGTGCTGGGGGCATTGGCCGGTTTCGTCATCTTCACCTGCGGGGGGGTCATCAAATTCCGCGAAAGCCAGGATGCCTTTACCCAAGGGGTGCGCATGATGTCGCTGATCGGCTTCATCATGATCTCCGCCGCTGGTTTTGCTGCCGTAATGAAAGCAACCCACGGGGTAGAAAGCCTGGTGCAGGTCGTCTCCAGCTCCATCGGCCAGCATAAGGGCATTGCCGCGTTCCTGATGCTGTTGGTGGGTCTGCTCATTACCATGGGGATCGGTTCTTCCTTCTCCACCGTGCCCATCATCGCCACCATCTATGTGCCGCTCTGTCTGCAACTGGGCTTCTCTCCCATGGCGATCATTGCCCTGGTCGGTACTGCGGGCGCGCTGGGCGATGCCGGATCACCCGCCTCCGACTCGACCCTCGGCCCCACATCGGGTCTCAATGCCGACGGCCAGCATGACCATATCTGGGACAGCGTGGTGCCTACCTTTATTCACTACAATATCCCGCTGGTGCTCTTTGGCTGGATTGCCGCCATGGTGCTCTGATTACACGCCAGGCTGATCCCGATACACAACAATAAGGCGACCTTATGGTCGCCTTATTTATGAGAAGCTCTCTCGCTAGCCAAGCCATTTTTGATACAAGAAGCGTATCACGATCTAGCCCAGAGCAACCTCCTGCATGATGGAACGATTGATAAAATAGCGGTGGCAGAACTGTAGAAAATCATTCAGAGTCAGCGGTCTGGAATAGAAATAGCCCTGTATCTCGTCCACGCCTATGCTCAGTACCGCCTTGAGTTCATCATGATTCTCAACCCCTTCTGCGACGACTCGCACCCCGAGCTGATGCGAAAGCGAGGTAATCGCCTCAACAAAGAGCGCCTGGCGAGTATCGTTATCGATGGCAGTAATGAAGGACCTATCGATCTTGAGCTTGTCAAAGTAGAGTTCCCGCAAATACGAAAACGATGACCAGCCCGTACCGAAATCATCCAGCGCCACTCGCACTCCGATTTGGCGCAAAGAGTTAATGATCTGTTTACTCAACTCGATGTCATCCAACGCAATCGTTTCGGTCAACTCGACGATCAGTTGCTGCAACCCCAGCGGGCCATTACTCATCCTGTCTTCCACTTGTGTGGCCAGGCCCATATTGAACATGGAACTGGAGAGGTTGACCGATATTTCCAGCGGCTCGATCAAGTCGCTCGGGAATATTGCCAAATCATGCTGCAGGCGCCGAAAAATCCATAATCCCAGCGCCTCACCCACGCCGTTCTCCTCAGCGAGCGAGATGATGTCCAGGGGTGGTATAAAACCGTACTCAGGATGATTCCAGCGGATCAGCACCTCAGCACCCAGCCGAACAGCCCCCTGACCACGAACAATGGGTTGATAATAAAGGGCCAGTTGCTGACAATCGACGCAATTAATAAGCTCGCGCAGTTCTGCCGATAAACGGCGATTACGCAGATAGTGCTGATACATGACACTGGAAAACACAACGTAGCGGTGCAAACGCCTGCGCTTGGCGCTATCAAGAGCAATATCGGCAAACAGCAGCATCTCTTCCGGTGAATTGACCGGACGAACATATTGGCTAATTCCCATAAACACCCGGACTCGATGGGCTGGATCTGCGGCGAATGCCAGCTCTGCCAATTCTGTCCGCAGTTGCTCAAGAAAGGGGAAACGTAAATAGGAAGGCATTACCCCGGAAATAACGATGGCAAACTCATCACTACCGGTTCGGGCGGCGAAGATTCCATCAGCAGACACGCCGCGTATTCGCTCGGCCAATTGGGCCAGTAATGCATCCCCTACCTCATAGCCCAAGCTGTCATTGACCTCTCTAAAATGGCCAAGGTCAACCAGGCAAACGGTAATACTGCTTCCACCTCCCCGATAAGCCGAACGCTGTTTGAGGTGCTTGATTAGTGCGGCCCTATTGGGGAGACGGGTCAAGGGATCGTTCCATGCCAGAAACTGTTGGTGGCGAACTTCGCGAAACAGCATCACCAGCATCACCATGGTCGCCAACATCAGAAAGGCAAGAATGACAAAATTCTGGGTGCGAGACTCATTAAGCAGATCGCGTTGGGCAATGGCCGACGGGCCCGTGAAGTTCTTGACCATAACATCTCGAATTGCCGCCAGATCATGGGTAAGCTCCACCGAGAAACGGGCCAGACGCGCCGAATCGCGCTTGCCACTTACCACATCCTGCTCATACTCCTCAAACAGGAACATCAGCTTACCCGCCGCTTGATCCGCCCCGAAGCGAGACCTGACCGACTTTGCCTCTTCACCGTGCAGAAAGACATCCAACCGGTTCCAGGCAATATCAAAGCGCTTGTTCATCTCCTCCTGGCTCGCCGAGCCAGCACGATATAGCTCAAGCGCCTCGCCAAAACCATGTACTTCCAACTCCAGCTGAGCCAACGCCCAGGCTGACAGCTGGGTATATCGAGTCACGGCATTGAATGCGCGGTCATAGTTCCAGACCGACCAGATGGCAACCCCCAGAAAAGCGGTCACCATCAGGATCAGGCTGACAAACTTGCCGCGCAGCATGCTATTTGCTCTCGATGCCGATCAATTGCCACACCATGCGGCTGTGATAGACCTCTTTGTTCAATTCTGGATAATCAGAGAGCGGGTAGATCACCCAGAGTGGCCCCTTGTTACGCAAAGTGAGCACCTTGCCATCCTGCTTCTCTGCCACCAACACCGGATATTTATCGCCATCCTCCAGCGGCACCGCAGCCCAGTAATCATTGACGGCTATCGCTTTGACTTCAGTGCTCTTGAGACCATATGTTTTGACCAGATCTCGTAGCAGCACCCCGCGGTAGGTATGCTCCCCCTCCGTCCAGGGAGTTTTTGTTGTCACTTCATTCTGTGGCAATGCCTCAAACTCTGCCCGGGTCAGCACTATCTGCCCCTTACCATTGCAGCAACCATCTCCCTTGATAGTCAGGAATGCGTCATCAGCCAACACCATTCCCGACAAGAGACTCCCAGACAACAGCAATACTCTGCCAAACCATCCACCCATGGTGAACCTCCATGTCATATTGAGCGTTTTATCAATCTCACTCTACTACATCAGATGCAAATAACAGTGCCTGAATTGAGACCAAAGTAGTAGCCATACAGATACATCACAAAAGCACCAAATGGCCCACAACCAACCAAGACCGAAGAAAGCATGGCATTGACCCAGTGTGAGCTGCAACTGTCGCAAGCAAAATTTAATTCTCTTTTGGCTCTCAAATCAACCTGTCACCTTGCTATCACGGTGCCGCCACACCTTATAGACTGACGATAATCAGCCATAAAAAAAGCCGCTCAATGAGCGGCCTTCTTCATTACGGGATCAGCAATCAGCTTTCGCGACGCTTGCCACCGAATTTACGATCTTTGTTGAAGCCACCTTCGCGACGCTCACCGCTCTTGTTGAACGGGCGGTCACCTTGCGGACGACGATCCTTGTTAAAGGAGCGCTCCTTATTGAAGGGACGATCACCACGGGGCGGACGGCTGGCAGTATTGCTACCGGCAGGCACTTCGGTGTAGCGGGTGATTTGCAGCGGACGCTGGCAAACACGGGCTTTCTTGATCACTTCCAGCACATCGGCAGTCATGCCTTTCGGCAGATCAACGGTGGAGAAGTCATCAGCGATGTCGATGTTACCGATGAAACGGCTCTCGATGTTCGCTTCGTTGGCGATAGCACCTACGATCTGACCCGGTTTGACGCCGTGATGGGCACCTACGTCTACACGATAGCGCTCCATCTCCACATCCGGATTGTCTTTCAGCGGACGCGGCTCGAGGGATGGCATACGGCGGGCAGGACGATCGCCACGATCACCGCGGTCACCGAAATCACGGCCACCACGATCATTGAAGTCACGACGCTCGAAGCTACCGCGATCATTGCTGTTGTTGAACAGCGGATCCGGGATGGAATCATCCAGCAGCAACGGCTGATCACCCTGTACCAGCTTGGCTAGTGCAGCAGCCAGCTCCAGCGGATCGGCAGAATCTTCTTCGATCAGCTCATTGACCAGGTTCACATAGATCTCAAGCTCTTCGCCCATCATGGTTTCCCGGATGCGCTCTTTGAACTTGGTCAGACGATGCTGGTTGATGTCATCGGTGCTCGGCATCTTCATCGGCTCGATGGCCTGACGAGTTGCGTGTTCGATGGCGCGCAGCATACGACGCTCACGGGGAGCAACGAACAGGATAGCTTCACCTTTACGACCGGCACGACCGGTACGGCCGATACGGTGTACGTAAGATTCGGTGTCGTACGGAATGTCGTAGTTCACTACGTGAGTGATACGCTCAACGTCCAGACCACGGGCAACCACGTCAGTGGCGATCAGGATATCCAGTTGGCCCTGACGCAGCTTGTCAACGGTACGCTCACGCAACTTCTGCGGAATGTCGCCGTGCAGCGCTTCACAAGCGTGACCACGGGCGGCCAGCTTGCCAGCAAGTTCTTCGGCAGCATTCTTGGTGCGCACGAAAACCAGTACTGCTTCGTACGGTTCGACTTCCAGCAGACGGGTCATGGCGTCCAGCTTGTGCAGACCGGTTACCTGCCAGTAGCGCTGACGGATAGTCGGTGCAGTGGAGGTCTTGGAGATGATTTTGATCTCTTTCGGCTGCTTCAGGTGTTTCTGGGCAACACGGCGGATCTGCTCCGGCATGGTGGCAGAGAACAGGGCAACCTGACGGGAGCTCGGGCACTGTTCCATGATCCAGTCCACGTCATCGATAAAGCCCATGCGCAGCATTTCGTCTGCTTCATCCAGCACCAGAGCCTTCAGACCGGAGAGGTCCAGGTTTTTGCGACGGATCAGATCCATCACACGGCCAGGGGTACCAACGACAACCTGGGCACCACGACGCAGGGCGCGGGTCTGGGTTTCGTAAGAGGAGCCACCGTAGATCGGCAGTACGTGGAAGTCCGGCATGTGGTGGGCGTAGCGTTGGCACGCTTCGGCAACCTGCAGCGCCAGTTCACGGGTCGGTGCCAGCACCAAAACCTGGGTATTGCGGTTACCAGCTTCCAGACGAGACAACAGAGGCAAGGCAAAAGCAGCGGTCTTCCCTGTACCGGTTTGCGCCTGCCCCAGCAGATCGTGTCCCGCCATCAGGTGGGGAATTGCTGCGGCCTGGATCGGTGACGGGCGCTCATAGCCCACGTCTTGCAGCGCTTTCAATACAGGCGCGGCCAGTCCAAGCTCACTAAAAAGGGGCAGTTGTTCGGTATCAGACATAGATTCTTCCAGATTAAGGCAGGCGGCTAAGCACCGCGGAATAGCAAAAAGGCGGCGATTATAGCGCCACTTTGTTCTGCTGTCTTGAAAAATGTGATAAGCGTCTCAAGACGTTGGCAATTATAGAGGGATCTGACGAGTATGGCTTGCTTATTTTGCACTCATAGTGCGTTATTGCAGATCACTCCTCGCTGGAGTCCTTGCCCCGCTTGTGTTTGAGCACCGCCATGGTCAGTCGGCTGGTGCACAATAAACGCTCACGTTCGTCCCGAATTTCAATCTGCCACACCTGGGTCGTTGCCCCCAGATGCAACGGCGCGCAACGTCCGGTCACCACCCCTTCCCGTTTAGCCCGCAGATGGTTGGCGTTCACCTCCAGTCCCACACAGTAGCTGTCTGGCCCCACCGCCATGTTGGCGGCCAGCGATCCCAGCGTCTCTGCCAGCACCACGGACGCGCCGCCATGCAGCATACCGAGGGGCTGATGAGTACGGTGATCCACCGGCATGGTGGCTTCCAACCAGTCGGGGCCAAAGGCGGTATAGATGATATCGAGATGGGCCATCAGGGTGCTGCGAGAAGTGGCGTTGAGCCCCTCCAGGCTCATGGGTTTACGCCAGATGGGCGCAATATCGTGACTCATTGCGAGCTGACTCCTTGGATGATCAATTAATGAGTACCGATGTGGGCACACGCTCACCATCGGCAAAATGATTCGGTTACTTGCTATTCACGCAACGCAACTCCAATTCGGGGCTGCGTGTTACATCATACCTTTCACCCGGATGTCACCAGGGATAGGTGACGCCAGGCCACTCGTCCCAGGGTACTTCTCGTCCCGGCAGACGGGGCGCTGGCCACTGCCACACCTTGGCAAGCCAGTCGCGCAACTGCGCCTCAAGCTCTTCATCCGTGATGGGCGCCTCGGCCACCTTCCAGAAGAAAAGCTCCACCGCCACCTCCGGCAACACCGAGGGGTAGAGATAAACCCCGCCCCAGAACTGCGGCTCCCGATCCGGGCTCCAGAGGCCATAGGCGAACGAGCGCTTGGCCAGAAATTCTGACTGCTGCCACTCCAGATCCCCTTCGTGCTGGCTCAGGCTGAAGTTGGCGGAGGGCCAGATATCGTTCGGACGAAACAGCTGATGGAGTTGTTCCCGCTCGCGCAACATGGCGACAAACTCCACCACCGCCTGAGCGGGGGTGGCAGGCAGCAGCAAGAAGCATGGGTGCCGATAGGCCTTTGGCACCCGAAACCGCTTGGGAAAACGCAACATCAGAGCAGCTCCAGCAGGGCTTGCAATGGATGTTTCAGCTTCTCCCCCTCCATCCGTTTGACCTGACTGCGGCACGAATAGCCGGTCGCCAGACAACGCGCTTTGGGCAGGCGGGCAAGGGGGTCGGCCCAGCTCAGCCCATAGATCCCCTTGGAGTTTTCCACCTGTTTGACATCGTGACCATAGGTGCCCGCCATGCCGCAACAACCCACAGAGACCGGCTGCAAGCTGGCGCCAAAACGGCTGAACAGAGTGCTCCAGTCACCTTGGGTCGAGGGCTTGGCAGTCTTCTCGGTGCAGTGGGCAAACAGATACCAAGGCTCTGCCGTCTGATCTTCACGTTTCGGCAGCACTTCGGCTGGCAACGACAGCAGCCACTCCTGCGGCAGCAACACCTGGAAATCGCCGCGAGCCAAACCCAACGCCTTGGCATACTCGTCGCGGTAACAGAGCACCATGGCCGGATCCACACCCACCATGGGGATGCCAAGCGCCGCCACCTTGTTGAGGAACTGGGCGCTGTTGGCGGCGGTGCGGGCAAAAGCGCGCAGGAACCCCTTGATATGCTGGGGTTTGCCGTTGGGTTTAAAGGGCAGCAGATAGGGCTGGAACCCGAGCTTGCTTGCAAGTCTCACCAGATCGCGCACCACGGGGGCATCGTAATAGCTGGTGAAGGGATCCTGCACGATCAGCACCACCTGCTTGCGCTGCTCGGCACTCATCCGCTCCAGTCCCGGCAGATCAAAATAGCGAGCGCGGTTATCGTGCAGGCTCTCGGCCAGGGTCGGCACGCTCAAGAGCGGCACATCGACCATACCGATGCTCTTCTCGGTTGCCTTCCGGGCCCACTCTTTTTCGAGGAAGAAGTTGACCAGCTTCGGCGCTTTGGCGAGCAGCGGCGCATAGCTCTCTACCGTGCCGACAAAGTAATCCTTCGGCGCGCGCAGGTAGCGACCGTGATAAAGCTGCATAAAGCGAGCGCGAAAATCGGGCACATCCACCTTGATCGGGCACTGGCTGGTGCACGCCTTACAGGCCAGACAACCCGCCATCGCCTCCATCACCTCGTGGGAGAAGTCATACTCGCCACGCCGTTTGGCCCAGCTGTTGCGCACCTTGTCCACCAGCTGTTTGAAGCGCACGCCACCGGATTGCAGCGCCACCTCTTCCGCCAGCGGGTCGAAACCCTGCTCAGCCAGCTGACGCAGCCACTCGCGCATCAAGCCAGCCCGCCCCTTGGGAGAGTGGCGGCGATCGCGGCTGATCTTGACCGAGGGGCACATGGGGGAGTCGGTCTCGAAGGTGAAGCAAAGACCGTTGCCGTTGCAATCCATGGCGCGGGTGTAGCTGGTGCGCACGGCGAGCGGGATCTGGCGGTCATACTTGCCGCGCTTGGGGCCGTCTACCGACACCAGCTCGGCATCGCTGCCATACGGAATACAGATCTTGCCCGGGTTGATGCGGTTGGCCGGGTCGAACGCCCCCTTGACCCGCTGTAGCTCCTCCCACAGCTCGCCAAAGAAGGCGGGGCTGTATTCGGAGCGAAAACCCTTGCCGTGCTCGCCCCACATCAGGCCGCCATATTTGGCGGTGAGCGCCACCACCTGATCGGAGATGCGGCGCAGCAGCACCTCCTGCTCGGGATCGCACAAGTCCAGTGCCGGGCGCACGTGCAGCACACCGGCATCAACGTGGCCAAACATGCCGTAGTCGAGGCCGTGGGCATCGAGCAGGGCGCGAAACTCCATGATGAAATCGGCCAGCGACTCCGGTGGCACCGCGGTATCTTCGGTGAAGGCCACCGGCTTCTTGCGCCCTTCGGCGTTGCCTAGCAGCCCCACCGACTTCTTGCGCATGGCATAGATAGTCTCAATGCTCGGCAGGTGGTCACACACCTGATAACCGATGATCCCCGCCTCGCCTCTGGCCAGCAGCTCGTCGATACGGCGGCAGAGCTCAGCCACCTTGGCCTGATGCGCAGCCTCGTCGGTGTCGGCAAACTCGACAATATTGAGCCCTTGCAGATCCTTGCCGGGCACATCCTGAATAAGCTCTTTGACCGAATGCCAGATGATGTCGGCGCGGGCCAGCCCCAGCACCCGGGAGTCCACCGTCTCCACCGAGAGCGCCTCGGCCTCAACCATAAAGGGGGCATTGCGCAGGGCGGAGGGGAAGCTGTCGTATTTAACGTTAACGAGCGTGCGGTAGCGCGGGATGGGAGTGATGTTGAGTCTGGCTTCGGTGATAAACCCCAAGGATCCCTCCGAGCCGCACAGTACCCGACTCACATCCAGCGTATCGGTATCGGGTTGATAGAGGTGCTTGAGATCGTAGCCGGTCAGAAAACGGTTGAGCTTGGGGAAGGTCGCCTCGATGTCGGCACGGCGCTCCTTGCCGATGCGATAGAGGGTGCGATAGATCTCCCCTTCACGATTTTCCAGCGCCAGCTTGTCAGCAAGCCGTTCGCCGTTTAGCGGCTCGGTCGCCATCATGTCACCGTTCTCCAGCACGGCTTTGAGGCCCAGCACGTGATCCGAGGTTTTGCCGTAAACCAGCGAGCCCTGCCCCGAGGCGTCGGTGTTGATCATGCCCCCTAAGGTGGCGCGGTTGGAGGTGGAGAGATCCGGCGAGAAGAAGTAGCCGTGAGGCTTCAAATAGGCGTTGAGCTGGTCTTTCACCACCCCGGCCTGAGCGCGCACCCACCCCTCCTCCAGATTAATTTCCATGATCTGGTTCATATAACGGGAGAGATCGACGATAATGCCGCCGCCCAATGACTGACCATTGGTGCCGGTACCGCCACCACGAGGGAAAAAACTCAAGGAAGCGAACGCCGGTTCCGCGGCCAGCTTGAGCATCACTGCTATATCGTCCGCACTGCGCGGATAGAGAACCGCCTGAGGTACTACCTGATAGACGCTGTTATCCGTCGCCATCGCCAACCGGCTTGCATAAGACTTTTCGATATCACCACGAAATGCGCTGCGCTCTAGCAACTCAAGAAACTGCAGGGTTGCGGGTGACAAACTGTCCTGGTAATCGAGTCTCGGGATCATGAATCCTTGTTCCCATCCTTTGCTTGATGCCGGTACTCCGGCGACAACGACTGGCCAGCCATCTCTTGGTACGCTCCGGTTTTGGAGCCATCAGGCCAGCCCGCTCACATGTGAGCGGGCAGTATATCAGCTAGAAAACCGCTTGCGCTTGGCAATATTTATCATTTGAAAGGAGGACTTTTATGGCTCACCACAGCCATGTTATCAGTACGCTGGTCACCACCGAAAAACAGGCGCTCACCCTGTCGCTGTTCGGTTGTATCACCTTTGCCATCTTCGGCATCGGCTACGGCCTCTTCGTCGGCTCCAACGCCATCATGCTCGACGGCATCTTTACCCTGTTCAGCATGGGCATGACGGGCCTCGGTCTGGTCACCGCCTACCTCGTTACCCGCCCTTCCGATGCGCGCTTCCAGTATGGCTACGCCCACTTCGAGCCCATCACCAACGTCATCAATGGCACCATTATCCTGCTGCTCTGCCTTGGCGCCCTCTATAACGGCATCACGACTATGCTGGCTGGCGGACGAGAGATCGATCTTGGCCATGCCCTTATCTACGCCGCCGTCTGCACCTTTTTCTGCGCCATCATCTATCGCATCGAAGCCAGGGTCGCCGAGCAGATTAACTCCGAGCTGGTACGGGTCGACTCCAAGGAGTGGCTGGTCGATACCATTTTAAGCGCCACCCTGCTGATAGGCTTTCTGGTCGCCATCGGCCTCGATGCCATCGGCTATGGCCAATACAACCGCTACATAGACCCGGTACTGGTCTCGCTGCTGGCCCTCTGTGCCACCCTCATTCCCATCAAGGTGCTCGGTCGCAACCTGCGGGAAGTGTTGAAGATCGCCCCCAAAGGCGATGTGCCACGGCAAGTCGAGCAGGAGATCGAGGCGCTGCGCCAGCGCCACGGCATCGAGTGCTACAGCCATCTGGCGAAAAGCGGTCGCCGTTTTGATCTCGAACTCAATATTCTGGTCGCCCCGGGTCAGGAGTGGCCTGTCGAACGGCAGGATGCCCTGCGTCAGGAGCTCTGGTCTCGCCTCGGCGATACCTTGGGCGATGCCTGGCTCTCGGTCTGCTTCACCCGCGAAAAGCGCTGGTTGTAACCACCGAACGGGGGAGCGCGGCCCGGCCGCCTCCCCCTGCGTCAATACTGCCCAATCGCCTCCCCTGACACCGCACTTGCCAAATTGGCGCCAATCGTTATCATCAGGGCTCATTTTTCACCCGAGGTTTCATTGCCCATCATGGACAATCCCCGAAGTTGCCCTTCGTCTCTTTCTGTCAAAGCCTATCTGTTTCTGCTTCATCAGCGCCTCTGAATAACGCCATTGCCTTGCTGTTACTGCGGCCATCGCGCGCCGTGATCACTGTTTGCTCTGTCTGTTTTTATTGAGGTCATCACAATGGAATTGCTGCTGGATCCCCACATCTGGATCGGTCTGTTTACCCTGATCATTCTGGAAATCGTACTCGGGATCGACAACCTGGTCTTCATCGCCATTCTGGTGAAAAAACTGCCCCCCGCCCAGCGGGACAAGGCGCGTGTACTCGGTCTTGGCCTCGCCCTGCTGATGCGGCTGGTGCTCTTGAGCGTGATGTCATGGCTGGTCACCCTGACCACCCCGATTTTGCATCTGTGGGATCACCCCTTCTCCGGCCGTGATCTCATCCTGATGGGTGGCGGTATTTTCCTGCTGTTCAAGGCCACCTCCGAGCTGCACGAGCGGCTGGAAGCCAAACCCCATGACGATGGCCCGGTCGGTGCCTACGCCAGCTTCGGCGTGGTGATCGCCCAGATCCTGGTGCTGGACGCGGTCTTCTCGCTCGACTCCATCATCACTGCCGTCGGCATGGTGGAACACTTGGGCGTGATGATGGCCGCCGTGACCATCGCCATGGTGGTGATGGTGCTCGCCTCCAAGCCGCTGACCCGTTTCGTCAACGCCCACCCGACCGTGGTAGTGCTCTGCCTGAGCTTCCTGCTGATGATCGGCTTTAGCCTGGTGGCGGAAGGTTTCGGCTTCCATATTCCGAAGGGTTACCTCTACGCGGCCATCGGCTTCTCGGTACTGATCGAGTTTTTCAACCAGCTGGCCCAGCACAGCGCCATGCGTCACGAAGCCAAGCTGCCGCTGCGCGAGCGCACTACCGCCGCCATCTTCAAACTGATGGGCAGCAAGGCCTATCAGGACAGGCCGGATGACGATCTCGATGCCCCGGCTGCCGCACCGGTGAGCTTTGGCGAAGAGGAGCGCTACATGGTGACCGGCGTACTGTCGCTGGCCGAGCGCTCCATCCGTACCATCATGACACCGCGCTCCGATATGGCCTGGATCGATATCAACGACTCCAGCGACGAGATCCGCGCCCTGCTGCAGCGCGAGCCCCACAGCCTGTTCCCCATTTGTGACGGGGATCTGGACGAGGTGATCGGGGTGGTCAAGGCGCGCGATCTGCTGTTTGCCCTCAACGAAGGACAATCCTTAAGCGAACTGGCCAAGCAGAACGACCCCATTATCGTGCCCCAGACCATCAACGTGATTAAGCTGCTGGCGGAGCTGCGCAAAGCGAAGGGGAGCCTCATTCTGGTGGCTGACGAGTTTGGCGTGATCCAGGGGCTGGTCACCACCCACGATCTGCTGGAAGCGATCGTTGGTGAACTGCCAGATGAGGACGAAACTCCCGATATGATCCGCGATGGCGAAGGGTGGCTCATCAATGGCAGCACCAACATCCACCACGTGGAGCAAGTGCTGGAGCACGAGGGGCTGGTGAGCGAGAGTGACGAATACGTGACCCTCGCCGGTATGCTGCTCTCCCACTTCGGCACCCTGCCCACTCCGGGCCAGCAGTTGCAACTGCAGCAGCTCAACTTCGAGGTGGTCGAGGTGAGCGAGCGGCGCATCGAGCGGGTACGGGTAATGCCTGTCGCAGGCTAACCCTGTCGTCATCTACCATCAAGAGAGGGCCAGACGGCCCTCTTTTTTTATGTTTCAACGCCTCCGTTCTCGGCTATTTGCGATTATTGCTGCGTCAAGCGCAATTCTCTTGTGCAATTACCCCTCTTTTTCACAACAAGATGGCGGCATAAAGTGGCCTCACTCCCACCATGAGGAACTCAAGATGAGCCACGATCACCTGTTTTGCCCGCTGCGCCTCGGCCAGCTGCACCTTGCCAACCGCATCGTCATGCCTCCCATGACCCGCTCCCGTGCCAGTCAACCCGGTGACGTGGCCAACGCCATGATGGCCAGCTACTACGCCCAGCGCGCCGAAGCGGGCCTGATCATCAGCGAAGGCACCCAAATCGACCCCATGGGCAAGGGCTACGCCTGGACGCCGGGGATCTACAGCGCCGAGCAGATCGCTGGCTGGAAGGGGGTGACCGATGCCGTGCACGCCAAGGGTGGTACCATGTTCGCCCAGCTCTGGCACGTCGGCCGGGTTACTCACCCCGACAACATCGGCGGCGCCCAGCCCATCTCCTCGTCAGCCATAGCGGCCACGGGCGTCAAGGTGTTTGTCGATAACGGCAGCGATGCGCCGGGCTTTGTCGAGACCGTCACCCCGCGCGCCATGACTCAAGACGATATCAATGCGGTGGTGGGCCAGTTCCGTCAGGCGGCTCGCAACGCCATCAGCGCCGGTTTTGACGGCATCGAGCTGCACGCTGCCAACGGCTACCTCATCAACCAGTTCCTCGACTCCGAGTCCAACGCCCGCACCGACAGCTACGGCGGTTCGCTGGAAAACCGGCTGCGCTTCCTCAAAGAGATAACCGAAGCGGTCAGTAGCGAGATCGGCGCAGATCGGGTCGGGGTGCGTCTTGCGCCGCTCACCACCCTCAACGGCACCGTCGATGCCAACCCGCAAGAGACCTATCTGGCGGCCGCCCGCTTGCTGGGCCAGCTCAACGTGGTCTACCTGCACATCGCCGAAGCGGACTGGGACGATGCCCCCCTGATGCCGGAGAACTTCAAGCAGGGTCTGCGGGATGCCTTCCCCAACACCCTGATCTACGCCGGCAAATATGACGGCGAGCGGGCACGCGCCGCTCTCAAGGCGGGCTGGGCCGACATGATTGGCTTTGGCCGCCCCTTCGTCGCCAACCCGGATCTGCCGAACCGGCTGCGCCATGGCTATCCGCTGGCCCCCCATGATCCAGCCACCCTGTTTGGCGGCGGCGAGAAGGGGCTGACCGACTACCCGACCTATCAGACCGATGGTGCATAAACCGGCCGTTGCTTGCCAATGGCCAGCAGGCCACTCAAGCAGGCCCCACAGGTTGGGGCCTGCTGTATTGTTGCGCGGTTGCAACAGTGGCAGTTTCACTGTCTTGCTGTTGCAATAATCTCGTCAAGCTCTCCCCACGGTTTCACAAGGAGTCATCATGGATCACACCCAAGCCTGGTGCTGGCATGCCCCGGGTGAACCGACCCAGCTTACCCTCGCCGATCTACCTCTCTCCCCCCTTGGCCCCGATGCGGTACTGGTGGCCAACCGGGTCATCGCCTTCAATCCCGTGGACTGGAAGCTGATCGAATATGGCCACGCCAACTGGCAGGATGGTCAGGTGCCCGGCGTCGATGGCATGGGCACGATCGTAGCCCTCGGCGCCAACGTCAGCCATCTGCGTCTCGGCGCACGGGTCGCCTACCACACCGATCTGCGCCACCACGGCAGCTTTGCCCGTCATACCCGGGTGCCAGCGCGTGCCCTGCTGCCGGTACCCGATGCCTTAAGCGATGAGGCGGCAGCCGCCCTGCCCTGTCCCGGTTTCACCGCCTGGCAGGCGCTGGCCAAGCTGCCGCGCCTGCACGGGGAAGCGCTGCTTGTCACCGGCGCCGGCAGCAGTGTTGGCCGCTTTGCGGTGCAGCTCGCCCTCCAGCAAGGAGCGCGGGTCTTTGCCAGCGCCAGTCCACGCCACCATCAGTGGCTCAAGCAGATCGGGGTGCAGGGCGTGGCCGATTATCGGGATCCCGACTGGCTGGCCACCTTGCAGGCGGCCAACGGCAATGAGCCGTTCGAGGGGATCATCGATCTGGTCTCCAGCCAGCAGGCAGAAAGCCTGCTGCCTGCCCTTGGCTACTACGGCCACATGGTGACTGTGCTGGGGCGCATCCCGCACAATCCGCTGCCAGCCTTTAGCCATTGCCACTCGTTGCACGAGATTGCACTGGGTGCCCAGCACGCCTTTGGCACCGACAAGCAGTGGAGCCGACTGGTGGCCGCCGGTGTTGCCATGATGGAGCAGATGGCGAGTGGCGAGCTGACCCTGCCGCCGCTGGTGGTCGGCAACTTTGAGGCGCTGCCGACCCTGCTCGAGCGCTTCAAGCGCGAAGGACGGGGCGAAAAGTTTCTGGTGCGAGTGGCATAACGCTGACCTTCCCCGATAACCACACCGACCATTGAAACGAAAGAGGCCCGCCAGTGATGGCGGGCCTCTTTTTATATCAACTGCTTTTCATATCGGCGGCATTGGTGCCTGACTCAGTGCAGGCTCACCCCGTGGGTCGCGGCATAACTGCGGATCTCCCGGGTCAGCCGCGCCTTGTCGGCCAAAGAGAGCCAGCTTGCCTCAACGGCATTGAGCGACAAGCGGCAGAGCTGATCCATGGTTGCGCCGAGGCCATCGGCCAGCGCCGTAAAGTTGGCGCCCATGTAGCCGCCAAAATAGGCGGGATCATCGGAGTTGATGGTGACGCAGATCCCCTGCTCCAGCAGCCGCAGCACATTGTGCTGGGCCATATCGCCGAACACCTTGAGCCGGGTGTTGGAGAGGGGGCAGACGGTGAGCGGCAGCCGGGTATCGGCCAGATAGCGCAGCAGTTCGGGATCATCGGCCGAGCGCACCCCGTGATCGATACGGCACACCCGCAGCTCGTTGATAGCCTGCCAGATGTAATCGGCAGGCCCCTCTTCGCCAGCGTGGGCCACTACCGGCAGTCCCAGCTCGCGGCATTTGGCAAAGACCCGGGCAAATTTAGTGGGCGGATTGCCCTTCTCCCCCGAGTCGAGGCCGATGCCGTGAATGCGCGACAGGAACGGCTCAGCTTCTGCCAAGGTAGCAAACGCATCTTCCTCGCTCAGGTGGCGCAAGAAACTCATGATAAGGCGCCAGCTGATGCCAAACTCCCGCTCCCCGGTCTGCAGCGCCCGCTCAATGCCGCCCAGCACCGTAGCAAAGGGGATGCCGCGGGCAGTGTGGGTCTGCGGGTCGAAGAAGATCTCCACATGCACCACCTTGTCGGCGGCACAGCGCTCAAGATAGGCCCAGGTGAGGTCGAAAAAATCCTGCTCGGTCACCAGCACGCTGGCACCAAGGTAGTAGAGGTCGAGAAAGGATTGCAGGCAGTCAAAGTCATAGGCGGCGCGCACGCTGGCCACGTCAGGCCAGGGTAGCGGCACACCGTTGCGGCGACCCAGCTCAAACATCAGTTCGGGTTCGAGGCTGCCCTCGATATGCAGGTGCAGTTCCAGCTTCGGCAGCCCGGCGATAAATTGCCCGGCGGTGAGGTGTTCGGTTGTGATTGGCTTGGGAATAGGGGTGTCCATAGCGACGGCTCCATCAGCAAAATAATCCCGGCGTCAGCCCCTCCACCAGACTGACCCGACAGCAGCTTTATTGTGCACTGAAGTGACGAGACAGGGGAGACTTGTCATCAAACAGACTTATAATGGCGTCACAAAAATCATAAATGATTGAACATCTTACCGATTGGCGGCTCGCCTGCGCCCTGACAAGGAGTTTTCATGAACAAGAACGTTATCTGCGATATCGACGGTGTCATCCTGCACAACAATGATCTCATCCCCGGTGCCGACCGTTTCGTCCACCGCCTGCTGGAGCAGGGTAGCAAGCTGTTGTTCCTCACCAACTACCCGGCTCAGACCCAGAAAGATCTGCAAAACCGCTTCCGCTCCGCCGGGGTCGAGGTGCCGGAAGAGTGCTTCTACACCTCCGCCATGGGCACCGCCGACTTCCTCAAGCGGCAGGATGGCAAGAAGGCCTATGTGATCGGTGAAGGGGCGCTGACCCACGAACTCTATAAGGCCGGTTTCACCATCACCGACATCGATCCCGACTTCGTGGTGGTGGGCGAGACCCGCAACTACAACTGGACCATGATCCAGCTGGGCGCCAAGTTCGTCGATCAGGGGGCCCGCTTTATCGCCACCAACCCGGACACCCACGGCCCCATGATGCACCCGGCCTGCGGCGCGCTGTGCGCCCCCATCGAGCGGATGACCGGCAAAAAGCCCTTCTATGTCGGCAAGCCGAGCGCCTGGATCATCCGTGCGGCACTCAACCGGATGGAGGCCCACTCCGACAACACCATCATCATCGGCGACAACCTGCGCACCGACATTCTGGCGGGCTTCCAGGCTGGCCTCGAGACAGTGCTGGTGCTCTCCGGGGTGAGCAAGGTGGCCGATATTGACCGCATGCCGTTTCGGCCGAACCATATTTTCGACTCCGTGGTCGACATCGATATCGTCTAATCGCAACCCTAGAGTTAAACAGGGCAGGTCTCCCCTGCCCCAGCTGGACCTGTTATGGAACCCATTCTGATCGCCGTGGCCTTTGGCTGCGGCATGCTGGTCAATCTGATTGGCCTACCGCCCCTGCTCGGCTTTCTGGCCGCCGGTTTTATCCTCAACGGTATGGGGTATGAAAATAGCCCCGCTCTGAGTGAAATTGCCGATCTCGGCGTCACCCTGCTGCTGTTCACCATCGGCCTCAAGCTCAACGTCAAGACCCTGATGCGGCGCGACGTGTGGGGCACCACCAGCCTGCATTTGCTGCTCTCCACCCTGCTGTTTACCGTGGTACTGCTGGTGTGCAAGGGGATCGGGCTCCATCTCGCCCTGTCGCTGGACTGGAAACTGGCGCTGCTGCTGGGGTTTGCCCTCTCCTTCTCCAGCACCGTGTTCGCGGTCAAGGTGCTGGAAGATCGCAGCGACATGAACGCCCTCTACGCCCGCATCGCCATCGGCGTGCTGGTGATGCAGGATGTTTTCGCGGTGGCGTTTCTGGCGTTCTCCAGCGGCAAGTTGCCCAGCATCTGGGCGCTCTGGGTGCTGGGGCTGCCACTGCTGCGCCCGCTGCTGTTCAAGCTGTTGGAGCGGGCCGGTCACGGCGAGTTGCAGGTGCTGTTCGGGGTGTTTCTGGCACTGGTAGTGGGAGCCGCCGGTTTTGAAGTGGTCGGGCTCAAGCCGGATCTGGGAGCCCTCATCATCGGCATGCTGCTCGCCTCCCATCCGGCGGCGGCGGGGCTGGCCAAGGCGCTCTTCAACCTCAAAGATCTGTTTCTGGTCTGCTTCTTTCTCACCATCGGCCTCAACGGCCTGCCAACCCACGACACCATGCTGCTGGCACTGGCGCTAGTGTTGGCCCTGCCGCTCAAAAGCGCCCTCTACTATCTGGTCTATAGCGGCGCCCACCTGCGGGTGCGCACCGCCCTGCTCTCCACCCTGGCGCTCAGCAACTTCTCGGAGTTTGGCCTGATCGTCGCGGCCATCGCCGCCAAGGCGGGCTGGATTTCCCACGAGTGGCTGGTGGCGGTTTCGCTGGCGCTGGCGGCGAGCTTTATGATCTCCGCCCCCCTCAACAGCCAGAGCGAGCGCATCTACCACCGCATCGGTCACTGGCTGCGGGGGCTACAGGCAAGCAATCTCCACCCGGAAGACAGACCCATCGAGCTCGGCGATGCCGAGGTGATCATCCTCGGTATGGGGCGGATCGGTCAGGGAGCCTACTTCGAGCTGGAGAACAAATACGGCAACGTCATCCTCGGGGTGGAGAACGACAGCGAGAAGCTGCCCACCCTGCGCGCTCAGGGGATGAACGTCATCGAGGGGGATGCCACCGATACCGACTTCTGGGACAAGGTGCTGCTCTCCAATCAGGTCAATCTGGTGCTGCTGGCGATGCCCCACCACTCGGGGAATCTCTACGCCATCGAGAAGCTACGCAGCCACGGCTTTACCGGCAAAATCGCGGCCATCGTCCGCTTCGAGGATGATATCGCCTCCCTGCAGGAGCAGGGAGTAGATGCGGTATTCAACGTCTACAACGAAGCGGGCAGCGGCTTTGCCCGCCATGTGATCCACCGCTTGCAACCACGCTGAACGCGAGTCATTGAGCACTTGGCAAGGGGCAGGCCATCGTTTACGTTATGCTCAACCTCGTTTAATAAAACGAACAAACGCGGGGCCAGGATGGCCCCGCTTTCATATCGCCATTGCCAGGGAGGCACCATGAAAACCCTCAACGACTGGATCCTGCTCGACCGCCACGAGGCGACCCCGACCCCGCTGATGCCCGCCCCCGAGCGCATTCAAGCAGGCCATCCGAGCCAGACCGTGTGGAACCACTACTCCGACCCCAGCCAACAGTTTCACGTCGGTTTTTGGGCCTGCGAGCCCGGCCGCTGGGCCATCCACTACACCGAGCACGAGTATTGCCAGCTACTGGAAGGGGATGTGGTGATCCACGACAGTCAGGGCGGCCAGCTGGCCCTAAAACCGGGGGATCAATTCGTCATTCCGGCCGGCTTTGTCGGAGAGTGGGAAACCCTCACCCCCTGTCGCAAGGTCTATGTGATCTTCGCACCCGCCTCGGCTTGACGTTCACGTCACCCGGCCCCACTCCCTGCCCCACGACCTGCGCCACTGCAGGCACCCTTATCCCGTTGATCCGCTTGACGCTTACGGCATGATTTTCTGCGGTTTTCCCGCTTGCAAAAGGTTTTTCCGCTAGGCATTGTGTCTGACGAGGAATGTAAATGGAATTTCGAGCCCGGACGTGGGGGGCTCATATAAAAATCAAGAGGATAACCGCCAATGTGTTCTATTTTCGGCATTCTGGACATCAAAACCGACCCGGCTCTATTGCGCAAATCTGCGCTGGAGATGTCCAAGCGACTGCGTCACCGCGGGCCTGACTGGTCCGGCGTTTACAGCTCCGACAAGGCCATTCTGGTGCACGAGCGCCTGGCCATCGTCGACCCGGGCAATGGCGCCCAGCCGCTCTACAACCCCGAGCGCACTCACGTATTGGCCGTCAACGGCGAGATATACAACCACAAGGAGCTGGAGAAGAACCTCAAGGTCGATTTCCAGTTCCAGACCAAATCCGACTGTGAAGTGCTGCTCGCCCTCTACAAGGAGAAGGGCCCGGCGTTTCTCGACGATCTCAACGGCATCTTCGCCTTTATCCTCTATGACGCCGAGCAGGATGCCTACCTGATTGGCCGTGACCACATGGGGATCATCCCCCTCTATACCGGTCGCGACGAGCACGGCAACTTCTATGTCGCCTCCGAGATGAAAGCGCTGGTGCCGGTCTGCAAGAGCGTCGAAACCTTCCCGCCGGGACACTACCTGTGGAGCAAGGATGGCGAACTCAAACAGTGGTACAAGCGCGACTGGATGGAGTACGGTGCGGTCGAGCACAACGTCAGCGACAAGGCCGAGTTGAAAGCGGCGCTGGAAGCAGCGGTCAAACGTCAGCTGATGTGCGATGTGCCCTATGGCGTGCTGCTCTCCGGCGGGCTGGATTCGTCCGTCATCTCCGCCATCACCAAGATCTACGCCGCCCGTCGGGTGGAAGACGATGGCAAGAGCGAAGCCTGGTGGCCGCAGCTGCACTCCTTCGCCGTCGGCCTGGAAGGTTCACCAGATCTCGCTGCCGCCCGTAAAGTGGCCGACCATCTGGGCACCATCCACCACCAGATCCACTTCACCGTGCAGGAGGGTCTGGATGCCCTGCGCGACGTTATCTATCACCTCGAGACCTATGACGTCACCACCATCCGCGCCTCCACCCCGATGTACCTGATGGCCCGCTACATCAAGGCGATGGGGATCAAGATGGTGCTCTCCGGTGAAGGATCCGACGAGCTGTTTGGCGGGTACCTCTACTTCCACAAGGCGCCCAACGCCCGCGAGTTCCACGAAGAGAACGTGCGCAAGCTTGCTTCTTTGCACCTCTATGACTGCCTGCGCGCCAACAAGTCGATGGCCGCTTGGGGCGTGGAAGGTCGCGTACCCTTCCTCGACAAGGAGTTCATGGACGTGGCGATGCGCCTACAACCTGCCGACAAGATGTGCGGCAACGGCAAGATCGAGAAACACATCCTGCGCGAAGCGTTCGAGGATCTGCTGCCCCACGAAGTGGCATGGCGCCAGAAGGAGCAGTTCTCCGATGGCGTAGGTTATTCGTGGATCGACAGCCTGAAAGCCATGGTCGAACAGGAAGTGACGGATCAGATGTTTGCCGCCGCGGAATTCCGCTTCCCCATCAACACCCCGCTCACCAAGGAAGCCTACTTCTACCGCGCCATCTTCGACGAGCACTTCCCGCTGGAAGCCGCCGCCCGCACCGTGCCCTATGGCAAATCGGTCGCCTGCTCCACCCCGACCGCGCTGGAGTGGGATGCCAAATTTAAAGAGATGGCCGACCCATCCGGCCGCGCCGTAATGGATGTGCACCAACAAGGATATTAATCCTGCTCGGTTGAACCGGCCCCAAATAGCAAAAAGCCCTTCGTGAAAACGAAGGGCTTTTTAAGTATTGAATAACAAAACGCTATTCAATAAAAACATCAGTAATGACATAAATCATAGAATCTTCATTTAAGCTATTGGCAATCTGACATCGTAATATTCAGTTACTGTTCAGAAAGAGATTCCACAAACCGCTTTATATCAGTCAACATGGTATTGTGTACGTTCAGCTATCCATTCAACGCATCCACAATAAAGTCCAGGTTTTCTCTGATCCCATCAGATTATGGTGCGATTGCTGTTACATAAATGTCCAGCGTAACGAGAAGGTCGTTACCGCAACATGATCTCGCCCTACCACCCAGTGAACCTTGGGCGCATAACCTATCTCCAAAGCCAACGATTTGTATCCTATGGTCGCCATCGGCAGAGCGGCAAAACCATCCGTGCCGGAACCATGAAGATAACCAGCTTGAACGCCTAAACCGGCAAACGCATGCTCGGTAAAATACCACTCTTTACGATAAGAGAGCCCGGCATAAGTCGCTGTTTCTTCATAAGAATCTTTATAGAAACCACCACGCAGGGCCAGCTTGCCGGTATCGGTATCCCCCAGAAAAACCCACGCCATACCCAAACCGGGGTTCACGCCATTAAAGTCACAGGTTTTACTCTTTTTTCCTGTTCCTTTCTCACAACCACTATGAATCGATGCACCATGGATGAGTAGCGACAGATCATTCTCGGTTGCCGCCGCAAAACCGGGCAAGGCGACTAAACCAACAGCCAAAATACATTTTTTTATACTCATTTTTAACACTCCGCCTTTCTAGCTTACCTTACGTTTACATTACCCAAGGCAAGCCGAGTTGACAACAAGGTTATCAATATGAGTGTCGTCTCATGAAAATATTCCGTCAGACACTCAGTTCAGCGCTGCACATATTACGGATTAAGACTGAACTGAAGCTTTATTTTGAGATAACTAAATGCCGATGACTGTTTTCTGATAATTCTACCGCTGTCAAACCTATTTTCCCCATCACGGCTTGCGCACTGATATCCAGATGACAGTAGAAACTGGCATTGAGCTGGGTCAAATGCAGCAATGAGTGACGTACCCGCTTGAATGTTTCATGGCATACCGGTGCCTGCGTTCGCCAAAATGACGCCAGTGTGCCTCTGGTCGTCAAACCGGCAATATCGTAGAGTGCTCGCCCCATACAAAAGGTGGGTACGTCATGCAGCAACGCCGACAGCCCCACCGTACTGTTGATGGTGATGACCCCTTTAAGCAGCGGATACAGCGTTGGCAACGGCAACTCATAGCCGTAAAACACCCTCCCCTCCAGGCCAAGCACGGCACAAAGACGGTTGATCTGGGCACGGTAACTGACATACCCCCGATCCATCGGATGATGCTTGAACAGCAGCACATCGTCAGGTTTGGCATGCTCAGCAAACGAATTGATCACCTGAGCGACCATCTCCTCAACGCCACTCAGATCAGAGTGCTCTCTGATCTGGAAATCTTCGGTGACTTGCAGTGGCACAAAAAAGATATGGCCTTTATGGGCTGGCAGCTTCTTGAGCAAGGCGTGGTCTTTGGAGATATTGCCATATTTGACCAATCCGCCTCGCACCCATCCCATCGCTTCCTGCACCAGGCTCCAGGGGCGATGATTGACAAAGTGGGGATAACGCCAACGATGCAACGCCTTGTTGATATGGTAACGACTGGCATACCAGGCACGCTCGGCGAACGTTTTGCCTACCTCAAGAGGCGCGTCATAAGGAACCGGCCACTCCAGACGAGACAACTGATCGCGCCGCTCATACCAGGGACTGAAAGCATTAACGCCCCCCTGCTCCAGCGTGACGTAATCCGGCCGGAGATACCCCTCTTCCATCGCCCAGAAGGGCAATTTCTTCAGCTTGCAAATGCGGCCCGCAATCAAGTGATAGTGACGGCAGTCGCCGTAACAGATCACCAACTCTATGTCATGCTGCTTGAGCACCCGGCGAAAAAATGCGTTCCAACTCTCCGGTTTACCGCGAAAACGCAAATTTTCACCGACACACGGCCAGCACTCATCTCCCCCATTGAAATGGATCTTCACCACCTGGTGTCCCGCCTCGGTGAGATGCTGGCTCAGGGTCTGAAAAAACGGGCCTAGCGGTCCTTGCAACAACAAAATCTTCATTGACGACTTATCTCAAAAACTGGGGAAGTGGGGGACGTTGTATCAAGGTTTGAGTCAGGTAACTCAACTTGAGCTGCCAACGTTGCCAGCGGCTCGTTTTTTGGGCTGATGAGTGCCCCTGTTTTGCCAACTGGCGGATCAACTGCTCAGGGCTTATCCATAGTCCGGTTTGCCAGTCGATATAGAGCGGATAGGCGACCAGCGTCAGATAAACCAGCGCCGCCAGTGGCAAACTGCGTTGGCGCCTGACGGGCGGATTGGCATCCATTGTCAACCCCCAGCCACTGTAAAAAGGCTGCCCCCACGTCGTGACCTTGACCCCTTGCACCAGGGCCTCGAAGCCACTGAGCGAAGTCATGGTATGCAACTCATCCACATAGGGGTAAAGGCTGTTAAGGCCAATATCCAGCACCTGGCTATCGACACACTCCGCCAGACACGCCGCAGAAATCGCACCGGCCCGATTACCCGCCACCACATCAGGATGGGGCTTGTAGAGAATATGAGCCTCAGGCTTGGCAGCACGCACCGCCCACAACAACTGCTCGTTGCTGCGAATGTGCGGGCTCCCCGTCAGAATGGACGCATCACCATCTACCTGACCGACCACCAGTACCAGTGCTCGGCCATCACCCGGTGGCGAGTAATGTTGCGGCTCGCCAACATTGTATTTGCTGACCTGGTGTTCACGGAGTAATTCGATCAATGCGGTGCCACGGTTGACCTCAACTTCCGTGAGTTGCTGATAGTTGAGTAGCTGTTCAAGCCCGCTGGGAGTACGGCTGTCAAAATAGATCCCGACCGGATCCAGTGACAACGAGGAGGGGCGGCACAAATTGGAGCCCAGCCCTTTGGATCGGATAAAACCATCCTCAACCCGGATCGCAGAGGTGAGATCAGGGTGGCGGCTGCCCCACACCAGCACCTGCTCGTCACCGGTCAACCGCTTGGGCGGTTTGCGCACAAAGCAGAGTTCATCGGCCAGATGCTGGCAAAAGGCCTGCATAAAGGCCCGCTTCCACAAAGAGAAACCGACCAGATAGAGTCGGCGCCAGCGCGCTGCCGAACGGCGCTGATTGGCAATAATAGCTAGCACCTCCTCCACCTCACACCGCTGACCCAGTACCGGATCCAGGTAACGGGGATACTGGATCAATGCCGCTGCAACCAGCTGCGCCAAAGAGACCTCTCCCTGACGGCGCTCGCACCGCTTGCTGTCATGGGTCAAGCCCCAACCGGCATAGAAGGGCATACCAAAGCAGTAGACCGGTTTGCCCAACAGCAACGCCTCAAAACCAAGCTGGGAAGAAACGGTATAGACAGCATCCACCGCATTGAGCAGCGCATGGGGATGACAATGCTCGGCAACCACCTCGACATCATTTAGCTGCAAGCGCGCCAGCACCCCGCTTTTCTTGCCAAAACGCGTATCAGGATGCGTTCGCAGCAACAGACGCGCATCAGGATGATTGCGGCGAGCCGCCTCCACCATCGCCACAAAATCGGCCTCACTGGCCAGCGCTCCCGGAATGGAGAGATCGCCCACCACCTGATCGACCAGCAGGATCCGGGGTTTGCCACTCAGCTGCAACCGCTCGGCCAGAGCCGCTGGCAGGCCATCCAGCGCCCCTTGTGCTGCAAAATGGCTCACGCCACCATGGGCAGCAGAGTGGGCTGGCACAGTGGCATAACAGTTGTATTTGGTAACACCGAGGCGTACCAGCTCACGGCTCAATCGCTCGGCACGGGCCAACATCGCGGGCTCACAAGGGGTTGCGATCAACTGCTCAAGCTGGCTGGGCTGGCGGGCATCGTAATAGATACCGATCGGATCGGCGATCAGCGATACCGCCTTGCCTCCCCTTGCCGGGTGGCCGATATAACCGATAAATCCATCTTCCAGCTGCCAATAAGGCAGACCCAACTCTTGGGCCTTTTGTTTAATCTGCCTGGTATTGGCCTTTTGCCCCCAGCCAACCAGCACATCACCCGCTTGAAGGGCGTCAGGAGAAGTAAAGCGAGCCAGCGGCTGGCCAAGACAAGCGCTGATCTGGGCACTACGAGCCAGAATACCGCCGGATTGTGTCCATAACGTCATGAAAATTTCTCGGATGTCAGTAAGGATGATAGTGCATAAAATACAAGCATTATTATTTCCATAAACACAACCCTATAAAACGCTTTCATTTACACTATTATTTATTACACCTACCGAATTAGCATGAATTAATTTCCTATCTGAATGCAGTGCTCGTTCAAACGCATCAAGCCAAGAGTCCAGACTATCACCCGCTATAATCCCGGCAGCCATCCCTTTAATTTTATCTGAGTATGGAAATCCAGCAGAGTAAATTCCTATAGCACCCTGTCGCTGTATATCAAGAAGCTTACAGTGAGAACGCGCAGCATTGAATGGTGAACAAAAAAGTGGTGCCAAACCGATATCCATTTTACGACTAGCAATATGTGCCTGATAATTATCCCAACTCATCGGATGCAATACTGTCACCCTTGGCACATGCCTTATTCGCTTATACAGACTGTGATCACCTATTAACTCAAACCAGACACTTTCATATTGCCCTTGGATTTTTTCTATAAGCTTAATAACAAAGTCCCACTCCTGTGTATGGCTGGCGCTACCATGGTAAAAGCATTTTATTTTTAACGCATCAGCCCCTGTAATTTGCAGAGGAGGTAAAATGCTATGGCTAGGCAAACTGTATTTCTCTGCCAAGTATGGCGTGGAAACCCAAATGTCATTACATATTTCCCCAAGAATAAAATATGCTTGATTAAACCAGGATGATAACCGTTTGCGATATGCGATTGGTAAAGTCATATCATCCACGACAGCGGGAATATCATCATCAATAAACCAGATTATGTGTCTTCTGGAATGACCACACTTGAGCTTTCTCAACAATGTTACTGGCACATCTCGAACAAGTATCACTCTATCATCTAGGCTTGTCCAAAATGGATGAGAAATATCAACCAGTTCATTAACATCCACTGCATTAAATCCAGCAAACATAGTTGGACGACTACGGAAGTAGAAATCCATAGTAGGAGTATTTAATCTCCCCACGACCCAAGTCATTCTGATGACAGTTTTTGACTCCGTGACGTATATATTTGGCAGGCTACGTTTTACACCTGCCAATTTTGATAACATTGACTTCAACATATGTTCATAATTCTTATAATGTCACTCATCAAGCCATTCTTTTAGCGCAGCACTAGCAATGGTTGCAGGCAAGGCACCCAAAACACAACAGGCAAATCTATGGACAGTTTCTGCTTCAGTTAGTCCTTCAGTCTTCAACACAATTCCTGCATGGTGATAGATATCGGTACGATTTTTAGAAAACTGAGTAGATACATATTGCTCATAAGAAATATCGAGTTGTCTTGCTTTTCGAAACCGATCAAATGCACTAGCGGATTCAGCCATCACAGAGATTGAGGGATGAGATACCACCCAACTCAGAGAGCCAGGCGCATCCAAAAAACCAGTACCAACATCAATGATGACTGGCTTACCTTGAGTCTTTTTAATATGGTGATTAACTGCCTCGATACCAAAATTCAACAACCGTTCTCTATCTCCATCCAGAACTGAGATCAAGGCATTTAGGTCATCTCTATGGCCGATCAACCCCATCTCTCTTGCCACACGATGAGCAATATTATCCATGGTCAGAGTATTAACAGATTTTACTTTTTTGGTGAAATGCTTCAATACTGTAGTTTTACCGATACCTGACGGTCCCAGAAGAAGAATTTTTGTGTTACTCATATGATATTCATTCTTGTGTTCGACATGAGAAATCTTCATGTATTAAAGTCAAATTCGGATTATAACAGGGATCTTTAAGCAAGTGTTCACCCCATCGGTCTCGCATCAAGTTTATCTCCTGAGTGAATCTTGCCTGCTTCTGTGGTGTATCCTCTCCCCCCCTACTGACAGACTCATGATGGATCATTTCTGCAAATGGAGTCCAAATATTTCTATATCCAGCTTCACGCACTTTGAGACAAAAATCTACATCGTTGAAAGCAACTTTAAGTTCCGGGTCAAGGCCACCAACTTCAAGGTAAACTGATTTACGAACTACAAGTGCTGCAGCAGTGACGGCTGAATAATTTTGTACCAAACTTAAACGAGAATGATATCCATTGTGATGTTTTCCGAAGTATTTATGACTATGGCCAGCAATACCACCGATGCCCAATATCACCCCCGCATGTTGAATTCGGCCATCAGGGTAATAGAGTTTTGCGCCGACACAGCCAATGTCTGGTCGACTTGCTTGCCTTACCATTTCATCAAGCCATTCTGCATTGAGAAACTCTATGTCATTGTTGATCAAACCAACTATGCTCCCCCTAGCCTGGACAACTCCAGCATTATTGATTGCAGAGAAATTAAACTCGTCATTGAAATCAATAATCCTGGCCTTATTCTCTCGCTCAAGTAGGTTGAAATACTTTAGCGTTCTAGGGCACTGACTCTGATTATTTATTATCAGCACTTCGAAATTTTTATAGTGGGTACATTTATAGAGGCTATCAATACATTTGTTCAACAAGTCATAGCCATCCCGTGTAGGAATGATCAAGCTTACTAGCGGCTTCGGCTCAGGTATTGGCCATTGCACCCGGAAACAATTATTCAAAGCATGCTTGCGAACTTTAATGTCAAGGCAGGTGGGTTTGAAGAAATCCTGTAACGCCTTCAGTCCAGCTTTATGTGTATATCGTTTTTCATTACCGCTAAGTGCCGTTGAGCCCTGTATTGCGCGCCAGTGATAAAGCACATGTGGCACATGAATGATTTGTTTATTCCCCAAATGGGCGATGACCCGCAAACACAAGTCGTAATCCTGGCTACCTTCTACCCCTTCTCGAAATCCACCAATTATATTAACCAAATTACGCTTCAACACACAAAAATGAGTAATGTAATTGTGGGAATAGAAGAGATCACGATTCCAGGAAGGTTTAAAGTGGGGCTCACTTCGATTGCCCTGTTCATCAATCTTATCTTCATCAGAATAAAGCAAACCTGCTGAAGGGTGCAGGTTAATCTCTTGGACCATCATTAACAGTGCATGGGGTGCCAGCAAGTCATCATGATCTAACAACCCAATATATTCACCATTTGCCAAGTTAAGGGCTGTGTTACAGGCCGCAGAAATATGGCCATTTTTATCACGAATAACAAAATTAATGCGGGAGTCCAGTGTTGCATACTCGGTGATCAATGCAACAACAGCCGGATCGACCGAGGCATCATCAGCAATACATAGTTGCCAGTGGGGATAGTGCTGTGCAATCACCGAGTCTATACAAGCTCTAAGTAAAGTCGGAGGTGTATTGTAAGTAGCCATCACCAGTGAAATAACAGGCTTGCTGTCAAGTGCCTGATAAATTCCTTTCAGCTTAACCGGGTTAAGAGATTTATACTCATATTGTTCAAGCCATTGATTGTAGGTCATCATTGTATGACTTCGATTAAAGCACTGGTTATAAAATGATATTAATTCACTCGTCCCCAGACCAATAAAGTGCTCTCTTTCACGGCGGCTTTGTAACTTTTTCAACATCAACTCTCTTGCCCTGTTTTCTGTGAGCTTTGAGAGTGTCAATTCACTTACATTAAAATTCAGATTCTGATTGTATACGGTTAACCTAATAGCAGACGGTTTTTGTGGAAAAAAACATACTCGCTTATTCACCGCTTTATTTTTTATTGTTAAAGTGACGACACTTTCCTTTGAAAAACCAGCGCCGTAATCTGCTTGCAACTCTACATATAGCAGACTCTGGTCTGAATCCAAAGAAATATTAAGCATATACCATCCCTTGGGACTAGCCACGCGATTAAATAGCTTAAAACTCCCTACATCACTGGGTGTTTTCCATTGAAAACCAGCCGCAGACACGCTATTAAAATCCGGTTCCAATGTGTACTTTATTTTTGGAACCAACCAATCCAATGAATCTCTCAATATTTGCATTAATAACTACTTGAGTGGGTGTGAATGTGACAGAGAGCGTTACGAATATATTGCAACCAAAAACGGCTCAAAGACTATAATGAAATAGCATGAAAAACGATGTTTTTCATGCTATTTCCCGATCAAACAAAACGCATATTATATTTTAAGTGGCTAACACCATCTCGATTTTTATCTTGGGTCAAGGAAGAAAGATATATTTTCGAGCAGATATTTACTGATGACTTTTTTAGGTTTTATTTTGAACACAGCTAAGCGGTTATCGATTATATCAATTGGTTTGAACAACGTTTCAATACAGTGATAATGCTCTCGCGATACATAATCATCAAACAATAAGGTTGTCGTCTTTGTAACATTAACGCAAGAGGTTAAAAAACTGGCGACCCGAAACCGACCATCAATCAAAATAAGATCTGGTGTTATCTGATGTTCGTTACAAAAATGCCAAGGCTTTAAAGAATAATCGGGCCAGCGTTTAAACTGACTCTCATCTCTGGGATATCCCCACTGCTTGGTCTCACCGATATCTGACCAGATCGGTATGATATCACCGGGCAATTGCTGCTCTTTGTAAGCCCCCATCAACTCGATCAACCAGCGGGGATCAGTCTCTGTAGTAATCACCTTTTTGCCTCCCTTGGCTGCCAAAAGAGTTGACCCCCCAGCACCATACTCGAGGATCACCTCATGCTTGGCATAGCATCGGGCAATATATTCTGAACATAACGGACTAAAAGTCAGCTCAAACGTTTTAAACATATGACGCCTTATAGATAACCATCTACATCAGTATAATCAGCATTGCATGATGCAAATATCAATCAGAGCCAAAGAGATCACGGGTATAGACTTTTTCAGCCACATCAGCTAGCAACTCGGTATTACGGTTGCACAAAATCACATCACTCAATGCCTTGAATTCTGCAAGATCGTTAAGTACCCGTGAATTGAAGAATTGAGTATCTTTACAAGTCGGCTCATACACCACTACCTCAATCCCCTTGGCCTTGATCCGCTTCATTACCCCCTGAATGGCCGAGGCTCGGAAATTATCAGATCCCGCTTTCATGACCAAACGATAAATACCTACCACCTTAGGTCTGCGCTCAATCACACTCTGCGCAATAAAATCTTTTCGAGTGGTATTCGCTGTAACAATTGCTTCAATCAGATTGTTAGGTACATCCTGATAATTTGCCAACAATTGCTTGGTATCTTTCGGCAGACAGTAACCACCATACCCAAAAGAGGGATTGTTATAGTGACAACCAATTCGTGGATCAAGACCAATCCCTTCAATGATTTGGCGACTATCCAGGCCATGAATCTGAGCATAGGTATCCAACTCATTAAAATACGCCACTCGCATAGCCAAATACGTATTAGCAAATAATTTAATGGCTTCAGCCTCCGTACTATCTGTCAATAGAACAGAGATATTTTCTTTCACTGCTCCTTCAATCAATAGATTGGCAAACTGTTGCGCACGCTCACTTTTTTCACCAACGACAATACGCGATGGATGCAAATTATCATACAGAGCTCGTCCCTCTCGCAGAAATTCTGGAGAAAAAATAATATTGTCACAACCAAACTTGCTTTTGATCTCTTTGGTATAACCAACTGGCACCGTAGATTTAATTATCATGACCGCTTTGGGATTAACAGCCAACACATTATCAATAACAGTTTCAACTGAGCGAGTATTGAAATAGTTTGTCTTAGGGTCATAATCGGTGGGTGTCGCAATAACGACAAAATCAGCATTTTTATAAGCTGAATGATAATCAATGGTCGCCTTAAGTCGTAAAGGTTTCTCTTTCAGAAATTGCTCAATCTCGGCATCTTGAATTGGCGAACGGCCAGCATTAATCATTGCCACTTTTTCTTCTAAAATATCAACAGCGACCACATCATGGTGCTGAGCCAATAATACTGCATTAGACAAACCAACATAGCCAGTTCCAGCAATAGCTATTTTCATCACACTAAACCCTCAATAATCACATCGAATTGATAATAAAATTTCGAGATTGTTTTTAAATCACTTCCCTGCTGAAGCATTTAAAATACGCATTAAAAGACAGAGATTTTAATCTAGATTAACCAGATATGGGGATTAGCCCGTCATACGAGTGGGTTAACTCGGACTGAAAGCGCTTTTCATTGAATTTTTCCTGAGCAAATTCTTGTGCAGATAGCCCAATCTCGTTAAACAACTCTGGCTGATGGCATAACATGGCAAGACGTGCAATCACACCATCGATATCCCCCAGATGCACCAACAAACCATTTACACCATTGATTACCAACTCTGACAGAGCTCCCCAGCGATAAACAATGACCACTTTACCTGCCAGCATGGCCTCAGCCACAGTGCGACCAAATGACTCCTGAAAATGTGACAAATTGAGTAAAATATCCAATTGTTCCAAGGCTACTTCAGGTGAACGGGCATAGCCTGCAAGGCTCATATTGCTCGGCATCACACCTGCAATCTCATCGGTATGTTCATTGTCAGGACCAATTAGAACAAACTGCAAAGGCAAATTATTTGCATAGGCGGCCCTCGCTACATTAAGAAAGTCATCCAACCCTTTTTTAGGCAAATTGCTGCTCACCATCCCCACCCGCAGCTTATCATTTGCTGTATGAGACCCTGGTTGCCAATTGCCTTCGAGCGTTACCGTATTAGTCACCACCCTGAGTTTACTGTGCCATTGTGGCTGTTTTGCCAACAAACTTCGGGCGGTATAACTCGAATTAGCAATCAGTCGATCAGCCAGCAGCAGGGGGTCACACTGTGCAGCCTGTGTCGCCCCCCCCATAGCCTTGATCAGTGAACTATCCCACCCCAGTAACTCACGCACATGGAGGACTGATTTAACCCCAAGCTCACGGGCAGCCAGCAGCGGAACACGGTTAACCAGCGTATTAACATGTACCAAATCCACCTTGAAATGTTCAATCAAGCGGCGATAAGCATTCAACGCAATAGGCCACACCTCCTCATCTTCCCGCCAGGGGCTGGGCAACAGCACTATGTCACTACAGCAGGGGGCGAGAGCATCAATGTAAGCCATATTGCGCTCAGGCAAGGTCACCACCAGTCGATAGTCCAGAGCGGCAATGGCTTTAGCCAGATCCAGAAGACTGCGCTCAGCGCCAAATTGCTTGTCACCGGCTGCATGACCACAGAGCAAAATACAGGGTCGCTTATCGCCCCCCTCTTCGGGATATGCCTGCTTGCCCTTGATATGGGGCCATACCTGCTCACCCAACTCCAGCACAGCTCTGTCTATTAACGCGGGCACAGGAAAGGGGCGCTCTTTCGGGGCAAAGGGCATATACCAGCGACCTGTCTTGGCGCACTCCTTATGCCACTCATGGGCGGCATCCATATATTCCTTACGCACCCCACCAAACTGGGTTTTCCAGTGGGTCTCCGGCTGCATGGTCAGGCTTGCCTCGTGACGCCGTCCCAGTGCCAATGGTACCCCAGGCAGTACTTCCACTATACTGTTCGGCCCATAGGCAGCCAGAATACGATAGTAATACTCGGTATCAGCATTAACCGATACCCGATCCCAATAACCAAGTCGCTCAAACACCTCGCGGCGGATCATCAGAGACGAAATATTACGATGTACAACAGTACCATCTGGCCGGGTTTCAAACTGCAGATCGGTGGTGCAACGCGCCCAGTGGGAGACACTGGCCACAGCCTGGGGGTTCTCCAACAGCGCTTTAACCTGCATCTCCAGCTTTTGTGGATGGGACCAGTCATCGGCATCATGTACGGTAATAAACTCGCCAGTGGCGTGCTTTAGACCATAATTACGGGCACCGTAAGCACCAGTATTTACGAACAGCTCAAAATACAACTCAGAACCTAAGCTTCGACTTTGATATTTAAACTGTGGCGAGCCATCATTTACTAAAACCAGTTGCACATCATTTATGGTCTGCCATAACATTGTTTTCACTGAAGTTTCAAGATATTTAAAGCATCTACCAACTGGAACCAAAATGCTTACTTGACCGGTCTTAAATTCAATTTTAGGATTTATTAAATAAATATCTTCAATATTTTTAAAGTCAGAAAATAGTCCGAGTTCCATCAAATTCACATTTACAAAGTTCAAGCTTCAGTCAAAACTGATAAATAACCCACTAGGGATCTAATGGCTGATACTTCGACTGCTGGCGTATGTTCTGAATAAGTTAAAAACGTCGATAAAAAGTCGCGATATTCCGCTTTTAAGTTGACCATTCGAAGAAGTTCCTCATACTTGCCATAATAAATATTTCCAGTTTTTGTCAGCATAGCTGTAGTACGCGTACCCAAAACTTTATCATTTACATCGACAGGGAAGTTTTGTTGCTGAAAACAATTCGAGGATGGCAAATACTCGAAATCATCGCGGTACTTATTAATCGACTTACCAGCTAGCGGTAAGAGAGCAAGTTCTTCACCAAAAATCTTACAAATTAAATCTACAACGATCGCACCCTGTTGCTTTGAAGAAGAATCATAGGGACAGCGTTCAAAAAGACTAATTAACATCGGGTCATATATGATATCAAAAGAATGGTGACTCTGATTATTCACAACGCTATGCATTCCAAAATGACATTTTGACCTATTACTCAAGTATAAGTAATTTTCCAAAGTTAAATTTTTAAACCTTCTCCCCTCTGACATAGTTGAAAGAGCTCTAAAAGCTGAGGAATTGAAAATGAAATCAGGCAAGCTCGAAATGGACGACTGATACCTGAATGGATTAAATGCTCCATTATAGTAATAGTTTCCAAATCCTTTTATCAGACCTTCAGAAAAGTAGCCTGTAACCTCTGAATGAGAAGGAGTCCAATGAGTAATATAATTAGTTTGATTTGTGAATTTCAACCCTGAGAAGCTTATGGACGATTCGCGCAAATGCTCTATAGATTTAATATTTGAACCATTTAAAACAATCTCACCTTTAACCAAATTAAATTTATCACATATATGGTTAAATACTAATTTATCTTGACTGTTTCCGTCTCCAAAACAAAAAACAGAGTAGTCATCACTATTTGATGATGCTTTTATAATAGCTGATAGCGCTAGCCTTGAGTCTAGCCCACCAGTCAAATGCACCACTGGTTTGTGATTTTTCAGTATAGCACCAGCCCTAGTTATTGCTCTTTGCGCCAGAACATCCAACAACTCCTGATAGTTCATATCAGTTGCTGGTATCTCTATTTGCATTTGAGTAAGAGTCGGCACCTCCTTATTATAATCAATCTGAATAAAGCTAAATGGCTTGGTCGTATGACATCCATTGATTATGGTTTGATTCATTAGAGGAGAGTAGTAAGACAGGCAATCAAATATCGCTTCCTTATTTAACTGCCCAGCAGTATAACTAGAAGTTTCAAAAAAATCGTTTGAGACACAAAATTTATTCGCTTCGGAATAAATAAAAATTGGGTATTGAGCTAAAGGGTCAGTAAAAACATTTACAACACCATTATCTTTTTTTATGGCGCAAAAAACACCACAGTTATTTGAAATATTCTCAAACAATTCATTAATATTGGGAAGGTTACTTTTGTAATGAAAAACTTCGTCTCCAATAGAGTAACCAAAGAAACCTTCGGCTATAGAATCGTAGCTTGTATTGTGATCTAACTTAAATTTTTCAACGTTCATTTTTAATCACCGTATTCTGGAGTTCAATACCAAGCTGTTTTTCACCAAAGTTTGTTAAGTGATGGGGATCTTTTTGTCCACCTATAACATTGTAACCAAATCTTTCAAAAATAGATCTATTGTCGAAAAAAACTGCCTTGTCCACTTTCGAGACCGCATTTTCGATGATTTTATTCAGATTTGTACGAGTATATGAAGACTGATCATTAATATGTCCAGTTACAATAAGCTTGACTTTAGGGAAAAAACCTAACAACTCATTTAATGAATTAACTAAAAATTTCTCATCGCATTCACACTTCTGTACTAAATTACCTAAACCAATTTTTTCATAGTATCCATCAGGATATATATCACCATATGAAAAGCTTGATGAGTAATTTGGGTTCCAGTGCAGAAACATGCCAGAATTTTGACATTTAAAATATGTTAAACTAGAAACCTCAATGATAATATAGTCGATTTCTTCGATTGCACGAATAACATCATCCGCAAAACGCCCATCTGTCCAAATCGATTCTGAAAACTCATTACATGGTGTTGTAAAAAATGGTTCTTTCCTGAATAATTTAGTTCTAATATCAAGACTAATGCCATCGAGACCATTAACAAGTAACTTGGCAGATTGGCAGACCTCAGCAATAGAATGGAAAAAACCAAATTTTGGATAGACGACTTCTATCTCTTTGAATGTATTGCTTACAATAGTGCCAGCATACATTTTCATAAAAGGTCGGTATATCCTACATGATCCAATAGGCAATATTTTAATTTTCTTCAACTTATTCTCCGATTCCATTCGAAATCATTAACATCACATTATGATTCTGTATTCTCATTTGGTTATTAAATTTTTCTTTATCACGGATATATCTAACAACTTCATGGATATGTTTGCTGTAAATATCACGACTAACATCTTCACCTAAATCAGAAATTATCGATGAAAACTGATTTAGGAATTTATTTTTCAACAGCGCCATGTCCATATCAAAAACTTTGTTACTAATATCTGATGGTGCAGGATTCAACCTCACCAAAGCTTCCTTGGTCGCGGAAATAATATATTTCTGAAAGAATCTAATGTTGAACTCTAAATCTTGATGACGTCGATAACTTTCGTCAAACCCATTCAATTCCAATACAGAGCTTCGCTTATAGGTTACCGTATTAGTATGTACATAGTGCTTAAAATAATCTAGAAGCAATATGTATTTTGTTAGATCGCCTTCTGTATATCTTTGAAGATTATTCTCTGGCGAGTTCCACCCTAAAAAGCCACAATATGTTGCACCGATATGATTACCACTGCATTTTAAATTTTCAACAGTTTTAGTGAGCCTTCCAGGAAGATAAATATCATCATCGTCAAGGAAACTAATATATTCTCCAGAAGAAGACAAAAAACCTGTATTTCTGGCTGAAGATCCATTTCTATTAATACTGTGTTCTATTAATTTTATATCTACATTAGTAAATTCTTGTCTTACTTTGTTGACTACAGCCCTAATCTGGAAATTATATTCTTCTTCTGGGCCCGTATCATTTACCACAATGATTTCTTTGTTTACATAGTCCTGTTCTGCAGCCGAGCGAACAGCAGCATAAAGGTTAGTAGGTCTTTTATAAGTTGATATGATTACTGAAAATTTTTCTTTCTCTGTCTTAATTTCTTCTGGAATGAACTCCATAATACCAGTGACATCTACCTCATATCCCTCGTATTTTGAACTTATGTATTTGAACAGATCATCTTCAGACAGTATATAATTCTCATCTAACGTAATATAGAAATCACTAGGTTGCATCTTAAGTTGATTGGCATGTATTACTGGCTCAATCCAATCCAAATTTTCAAAGTTGTGTATTGGCCTCAAGCCATCACTAGTGGATGCAAATAGTCTTATATTTACGAATTGCCTCTTCAAGCAAGAAAACTGAGATGCGTATTTAAGATTGTGTTTACTATTAACAATTACACTTACACTTACACTATCTAATGGGAACTGGAAATTGTCCACTCTCCATTTCATTTTTTCGCCATGAAGGAATTGATCTCGACCACCTCTAATATTGCTATCTGTTACATCTGGCATTACTATGTTTGGATAACAGACATAACATTTACCTATATACTTTTCATAAATCTCACCCATCGGAAGGTGATCAAAAGGGGCCTCAAATGCAGACTCCAATTCTATAAGTTCATCTATAACATCATGGGAAAAAGCAATTGCGAATGAACCGCAAGTATCTAATCTTCTAGGGTGATAATATCCAGCAATATTTGCATCACTTTCATTAAATGAGTTCCATCCATATTGGGAGGCCCCCAGCTGAAGAACTTTCCAATCCTTATCTACACTTGATATGAAAGTTTCAAACCTTCTGTCGAAATCATCACAAAGAATTATGTCATCCTCAATAATCAGAAACTTGTCATAATGATTGACCTTTGCATCATTCAGAATGGAAAGGTAAGTGTGGATATATCCAAATGCTCCAGGTGACTCAATGAAGCCTTTCCCTCTTTTTATTTCAAGATCATTAAATCCTGGAAATTTCATTAAAGTTCCAAGCTGTCTTTTCTTGTATTCATTAAATTGAGTTAATGAATTACCTTTATAACCATTGGTAGCGTTCCAGCGTTGAACTTTTACACCCATTTTATGTAAGTGTTTGAATACAGTTAGTCTTTCCTTTTTAGATTTATCCAGATTAACAAGATAGATTTTGTCAAAGTATTTATTTAATATAGACTTTTTCTCATGCTCAATCTTTTTAACTGGAACTGCACGGCCTTCTTTTTTTCCATATTGAATATAATGAGCCAGAGGATTGATGTCACTTAGTGCTACATCTTTGTGAAACTCTAAATATTTTTTTGCATCAAATATTTTTGATGGCTGGCGGTTTAACTTATATCCATATTTGAGATAGTGCTCTATCGGTGATAATTCACTCTTGATTACATCAGGATATTGCTTTAGATACCATTCTGTATCAAACAGACCGCTATTTTTTATTTCTTGAATAAGATTTTTCATAATATTTCGACGATATTATTAAGTTGAAGTTTAGAAGTGTTTGAGCAAGCGGCTCTCTTTATAGCCAAATTTTAGGTAGTGAAATAGCGGATTCATTCCGGCATCTTTCACATCCTGATAAGTTTGCAGGTACCAGTTGCCATCAAAAGCGGCTGACGGGTTGGCCCCCAGCCCCCCCCCAAATTCCAGATAGTGGCCAGCAGCTCCCTGTTTATGGTTGGCGGCCTCGGGATATTGCTCAAGATACCAAGGCTCATCAAACAGCTCTGACCCGCGGATCAAGGCCACATCGTTGGCAAATTGGTGTGCTTTGAACCGGCGCTGTTTGGCTGCTTTAAAGGTCTTTTTAAGCTTGTCGGTCACGGCCAAGTGTTGCGGTTCGCTTAGCTTATGCTCTGCAACCTGCAGCTCACCTAAGGTAGCCTCATACTGCAGCTCTTTTTGCTGCAACATATTGGTCAGAATAGCCAATTCATCAAAACGCTCGTTCAGGGACTGCTGCAAAGCCAGCTCTGAGCGGGCAAGTGTGGATATTTTGTCTGCCGCAACCTGTTGATCCCGCTCCAACAGTACGCCAAGTTCTCGCTGTTTGCTCAACTCTTTGTTGACTTGGGCCAGCTCTACTTGCTGTTGCTGCAAGCGCTTCTCTTTGTCTGCCAGTTGTTTGATATGCTCGCTTTGAGCTTTACTCAGCTGCTGCTTGAGTTGATTCACCTCATCGATGCGCTTGGCCGCCAGCACTTTGATTTCAGCCAACTCTTGCTGGGTCTGATTGAGTGAATCTTTCAATCGACTATTATCTGTTTGTTGCTTACTGAGCTTGCTACTTAATTCCACAATCTGTTGCTTGGTTTGCTGTACCTCTATATTGGCTTTTTCGAGCACAGCTCTTGCATTTTTCTGTGCCTGACTCAGCTGATCACGCAGTGACTGATTATCCTGTTGTACGGTTTCCAGTCTGGCTTCAGCATCAACCAACATCTGGGTAAGTTTCGCCAGCTCATCGAAACGCACGTCGATATCCTGCTGCAATCTGGCCACATCGGCGGCGGCCAATTCACGGCTGTGCCTGATCTGGCCCAGCTCTTTATCAAGCCGTGCTTTCTCCTGCTCCAGTTTGTGCTTCTGCTCGCGATTGGCAGCAGTTTCATCACCCAGTTCAGCCAGCGTGGCAACAAGCTCAACCTGCCTGGCCTTGGCGGCAGCAATTTCCTGATTCGCCTGCTTCAGTGTATCGGCCAAGGTCTGTTTAGCCCCCTGAAGCTGCTGAATATGATGGGTATGCGCCTGCAGTTGCGTGCTCAACTCCTCAATTTGGCGCTCATACACCAGGCACTGCCAGGCATCTTCATTGGCACTTCCCAGACGGCCATAGATATTCTGAATAAGACGCCTTGCACTAAGATCTTTGCCCTGATTGATGAGAGCTTCCAGCCGCTCCGGGATCTGTTTTCCCATGCACAACAGCAGCAAGCCCTGACCCTGAGTCAGCTCAAACGAGGGATATATGTTACGCAATGATGTGCACTGTTGACGCACCGTGCTCAACTTGCTGCCGTGAATAAGTACAACCGCACTGGCGGTCAGTTTTTTCTGTAGTGCAATCCGGCTGGCTTCTGTGGCCAGCATCACACTGTCATATTTGAGCAGCAGTAGATCGATGCTGGCATCATCTAATGTATTGATAAAGGTCTGCTCATCCTGCTCTACCAAATACGAAAATTCACGGTAATGCTCATGGTTATAGGCCTTGACCGTGGGAATATCGCACTGCATCCCAAAGGCGGCATAAGCAACACAGTCAACATTCAGTTTGTCAATCGCTTGACAAATAGCAAAATAACCCACCGCACTATTCAGGTTGGATTCAACTACTGTTTTTGGTTGCAAGACATCCGTCAACCAGAAATAGAAAGGAATATGCTGCAGCCATTGTGACTCGGCCAAAAAACGTGGGCGCCAAAACATCACTTTTGATGAGAGAGTTGGCACTGGTTGTTCAATAACAGGTGTTGCTAGATAACTTGAGGCGATAGACTCACTCTCATTGTTTGATCTCATTTGCTCCTGACTTTTTTCCGTCAATGCAGTAGGTATACTATCTGCTAACCTTTTGCTTACTGGGCTATTTTTACGATATTTATATTGTTTTACTTTCATGGCAGTAATTGGCCTTGAAAATTGATGGGAAACTAAATGAAGAATATCGACATGCTATATATGGTCACAAACTGTCATGACAGTAAATATTTACATACCATTTTTTCTAATGCCAATATTTATTAACCTGAATATAGAATGTATTTATGGGCATGTTTTACACTATGGAATGAATATACTCCTTGAATTCATATTTAAGCTGGTGATGGCGCAGCCCATACTCAACAAATGCCTTCATATATCCCAGTTTATCGCCACAGTCATGCGACTTGCCCTGAAGACAAAAAGCGTCGACATCTTGCTCTTGTATCAGTGTGGCAATGGCATCGGTCAATTGAATTTCATCGCCCGCCCCTGGCACGGTCTTCTTCAGATGCGCCCAAATGGCAGGTGAAAGCACATAACGACCAACAATCGCCAAGTTTGAAGGAGCCTCTTCTTGCGCAGGTTTTTCAACCACGGCGTCCATCCTGGCGGAGATGCCAGCATCAACCTGTTGTCCACCACAATCTACCACACCATATTTAGATACTTGACTCCACTCAACAGGCTCAACCATCACTTGTGAGCGCCCGCTCTCCTTGTATTGGCGAATCATCCTGGCGAGATTATCCTGTTTCAGATCAGCAGCCGCATTATCCAGCAGCACATCGGGCAGAACAACGGCAAATTCACTGTCACCTATCAAAGGATATGCACACAAGATGGCATGTCCCAATCCCTTTGCTTCCCCTTGACGCACATGCATGATGGTGACGTCTTTGGGGCAAATAGACTGGATCTCATTAAGCAACTGGCGTTTTACCCGGCTTTCCAGAGTAGCTTCGAGTTCAAATGATGTATCAAAATGGTTTTCGATAGCATTTTTCGAAGAATGGGTCACTAGCACAATATCCTTTATACCGGCAGCGATACATTCATCAACCACATATTGAATAAGTGGCCGGTCAACAATTGGCAACATCTCTTTGGGAATGGCTTTGGTAGCAGGAAGCATACGCGTGCCCAACCCTGCAACAGGAATAACAGCTTTCATTATATTCTCTTCTTCTATTTATTATTGATAACAACCCGCACAGCCAATAAAAACCAGACTGGCATCCCGTAGTGATTTTTTGGTAAAGTTAATCCTGGTGCTCCCGTAAAGTAGCCAACCCCATAATAACCAGCCCGTAAAACAGACACAACAATACTGCAACGGTCGCCAAATTATAGAGACGACGTGGATATTCAGCCTCTTCCGCCAACGTTGGCTGTACGACTACCAGTAAATGTTTCAATTTTCGATAGGCTTCCACTCTAGCCTGCTCCAGACTAATCAGACCGGTCTTGTAAATATCTGCAGCCAAACTAGCCTGAGTTTGCAAATCCAAATAACGAGCAGTGATCTCGTTCATCGCTTCGGGAGCAACATGATTGCCGCTATCATTGGTGGTCAATTTGGCCTTTTCCTGTTTCAGTTGCTTGCTTAACGCATCAACACGGCTTTGCACCGACACCACCCCTGGCGCACTCTCTTTCATGTAGCTACGCAATTGCTTTAGCTCTGCCTGCTGGCGAACCAGTTCTGCTTCAATTTCGCTGACTACCCCAAGACGCGCACTGCTAGTAGATTCCGGGCTTATCAATTGGTGGCTGTTTTGAAATGCCAACACCTTGTCTTTTTCATCTTGTAGCCGTTGATGGGCACGATTGACCTCTTGTTCTACAAAGGCAAGTTGATCCATGGCTACCTGATGACCCAATTTGTTGATGAAGGTCTCAGCCTCTTTCAGCATCAGGCTTACCACCTGCTGGCCATATTCCGGATCAAAGGCCTGCAATTCTATGGTCAATACCCCAGACAACTCATCAAGGTGCAAGGTCAAATGATCGAGATAATATTCAAGAAACTCCTCCCGACTCGCCTCACTGGACAAGCGCGAAAAGATATCGATCCCACTATCTTGATAATGTGATTTCAACGCCAGCTCGCGATCGAGCTTGGCCAGCAGATCGGCTGAGCGCAGATAGTTTTGTACCAATAGCACATCCTGATGGTTGCTCCCCCCCAGCCCAAGCATCGACAGCGCATCGGGCAACATTTTAATCTGTTCCGCATTCTTGATGATAATATTACTTCGACTGACATAACGATCGGTTGCTATCCCGCCAAAATAGATCAATGCCATAGAAAAACAAGCGACCACCCATAAAAAGCTGCCCAATTTCAAGCTCTGCTGCCACGAACGATGTGCAATTTGATATCCACTGGAATCAATAAAAAATTGCTTAGGACTATTACTCAGCTTGCGAAACTTGCGAACCAAGCGTGAGTTTTTTTCAGATTTAGTTATTTGAGTCATAATGAATAAAGCTTATTAGAGATTCTGATATATTTGGATGGCGTCATCGATATTATCGAATACTTCCAGTTGGCTATTGCGCAATATAATTCCCATATCGCACTGCTGGCGTAGGTTTTTCATATCGTGCGATACCATAATCAGACTGGCAGTTTGGCGTTTTTTATTAAAAACATCCTGACATTTTTGCTTGAAGCGTGCATCACCCACGGAAGTTATTTCATCAGTGAGGTAAATTTCAAAATCAAAGGCCATGCTGACAGCAAATGAGAATTTTGACTTCATCCCACTCGAATAACTCTTGATGGGTAATTCAAAATGCTGGCCAATCTCGGAGAACTCTTTAACCCACTCTTCAACCGCATGGCTATCTCGCACACCGTGAATACGGCAGACGAAACGGGTATTTTCTCGTCCCGTCATGCTGCCCTGAAAGCCCCCCCCTAGTGCCAGCGGCCAGGAAACCCGACAGTGGCGGGTTACCTTACCTTTGCTTGGCATATCCATGCCACCAAGCAACCGCAACAAGGTGGATTTTCCAGCGCCGTTAGCCCCCAGAATACCGATATTGCGATCCCTGGGCAAAGTAATAGTTACATCACGCAATACATAGTTACGACCAAACTTTGTAGGATAATACTTACTGACATTTTCGAGGGTGATCATCTTTTTTCACTTTAACTGGCGATAAGACGGCGATGGCTCAGACGATAACAACTCATCGCAAAGGTGAGCAGCACTAAAGTGACGGTGGCCAAATAACCACTACTCACATTAGGACTTTGGTAACCGGCCAGCCAGCCGCTACGAATTAACTCCAGGGCATGCACCAACGGATTCCATAAAAACCAGTGCTGGTATTGCGAAGGGATAGTCGCCAGCGGATACATCACGCAAGAGATAAAAAGCAGCGGCATCATCAGTAGCCCCAAAAATTTATCTGCCTCTTGGAACAGGCTACATATAACGCAAAAAACAATCCCCAAGGAAAAAGATAATATCATTAACAACAAGTAATAGGTAATAACCTGAAGCGGGTCTGCAGGTATGGCAGCAAAACCAAACCATAATAGACCCAGAACTAAAATAATACCAACCATCATGCCAATTATTACTTCCAGCACAAAGCGGGCAATAAAGGTAGCAAAAGGGGTGACTTGTCGATAACAAAAGAGCCCCATATTGGAACTAACTGCCGATTGCAACTTACTTACCACATTTTTGAAAAATAAAAACGGCAAGTATCCCGCCGTAATAAATAGTGGCGCTGGCGCCCCTCCAAAGCCGCCCTGACCACGAAGGCCAAAAATCAGGCTAAAGGCACTAAGCATCAACAACGGATCAAGCAGGGCCCAAGCGTAACCCAACCGGTAACTACCAAAACGGGTTTTTAGCTCACGAATAAGCAGACCAAACACGACATCACGCAGCACCTGCAAAGAGGTACGCGGAGTCTGATTGAGTATCGGTTTATGCATTGGTGTTCTTTATCATTTGACAGGCTTGCCAATCGGCAAGCCTGCTTATGGAGACCAATCAGATTTACTTGATCGCTACGTTGGCAGCCACGGCAATCTGATAGATGATTTGGGTAACGTCTTTGACCGATTGCATGGTTTTGCTATCCACCTTCGGCAGCACCAGGATCTGATCCCCCGGCTGGACACTCCCCTGCCCTTTGAACTCGACCAAGCCATTGGCATGAACAACCGCAATGCGCTGGTCATTGGCACGTTCAGTAAAACCGCCTGACCATGCAATATAGTCATCCAGGTTTGCCTTGCCGTTGTAGACCACAGCTTGCGGCATCAGCACTTCCCCACCGACCTGAATAAGATCTGTTTTATTGGGAATGACGATCTGATCGCCCTGTTCAAGCTGAATATTGGCAATGATGCCCTTATCAGCGACCACAACCTTGCCAAGCGGCTGCACTTTTCTCGCTTTTTCGACAAACTGCATCACCAGCTCGGCCTCTTTGGCCCGGATAGTCGCTTCGCCATCCGAACTGGCTGGCGCGGTAAAAACACTGCGCTCCAGTCGATTGAGCGATTCATCCAGCATCTCTTTTTGCCGCGCAGCCACACTCTTGCGCATCAGATAGATGGATTGGTAATCAGCCAGTTGTGGATCAATCGGGATATGATCGAGCAGGTCGTGCAACTTGGTCTGCTTGCGTACCGTGAAGTAGGATGGCCCCATATAGCTGCCAGAGACCTGCACGTCATAAACCTGAGCATGCATATCATCGTTAAACAGCACCTTGTCGCCATCTTTCAGCTGAATATTGGCAAAATCTTTGTACGGTAAATAGACAGAGAAGGGTCCCTTGGCTCTATCCCCGATTACCCCGACATGGCTTACCTTGGCAAGCGGCAAGGCGTAGTTGATAAGCTCAGAACCCTGAGTGTTACGCTGGGTCAGTTCAAACCGAAAAGGATTGCGCACCTTGCCAGCTACATTGATCATCGGCCCTTGCGGCTCAACCAGGATCACATCTTGATCCTTAAACGCCAAGGTAGGCATTTTGCCCTGTTGCATGAACTCATAGAGATCAACCTGCTGCACAACCCGATTCTGGCGCAAGACCTTGATCTGGCGATAGCTACCTCGCTCGGAATCAATACCACCAGCACGCTTGAGAAAATAGAGCACACTATCGGAGGATTGACCGGCATATTGCCCCGGACGAATAACTGGGCCAGTCACAAATACGCTCACTGGTGTTGCAGTAAGCAAATTGACGTAGACATTGACATTGTTGGTGAAAACATCACCAATCCGGCTTGTCACCAGCCCATTCACCTTGCTGGCGGCTACATTCTTGACATTGATTGGGCCCACATCAGGAATAAAGATGTTGCCCTGATTATCAACCGTCACCACATTGGAAAAATTGACTGCCCCCCAGATCCAGATATTGAGTTTGTCACCTGGAGCAATCAAGTAATTGTCATTCAAACCATCGCTGCGTTCGGTCTCATATCCCCCGGCAAACAAGTTGGCTCCGTAGGGAGGAGGCAAGCCAGTTTCCGCTTGCGGTAGCAATTTATGTACATCGACTTCACCTGGCAATAACATGCCTTGCCGATTTTGCTGGGCAAAAGTGCCGGTTGTGGAGTCGGTGTTGGCTTGACCGCTTTGTGCAGAGAGCGGGCCTTTATTACTCGTCAGTTGATAACCGAACGTTTGTCCATTTGCTTGCGCCAAATTGGGCGCACTGGCAGAAAAAACGGGAGAAGAGGCCGTAAATAACCAAAAAACAATACTCAAACGACTAGTGTTAATCTTCAAAACCTGACCCTTCGCTATTACTCGGCAAACAGGTTGCCCAGAGATGCTTGTTCCAATTGAGGAACCTGATACCACTGTTCTGCACTCTTGCAGGCAGCACTTCTTTGCTGATGGCCTTGCTGATAACTGAACATCAGTTCAACACAGTCACGTCCCAATGCTGAAACATAACGTTGACCCAAGGTGAAAGTGGTGGTGTTGTGACTAAACGTTGCGCCTTGAGGCAAGGTATTAAGCGCTTGTTGTACATTGCTTGGCAAAGCGGGGTAAGCCATATCAACCGGATTGACCAAAGGACGAGAGGCCTCGACCTGCTTGGGTTGATATGCGCAGCCCCCGAGTTGAAAGGCAAAGAGTATCGCCAAGAACCGGGTTGCATTATTCATCTATCAATATTTCCCACATGCATCATTTGTTAAATAACTAGAGTTAATACTTCAACTTTTTCGCTAATTTATTTCCAACATGCTCAACAGGCTGTTTGTTCAACAAACAGCCTGTTGTCTACTGATTCAAACCGTTGACTGCAGGACGATTTTTGCGCGTCGACTCTTCCTGACAGACTCTGCATATTAAAATGAATCAAGCAACCCCCAACACGCTCCACTCCACACTGACATAACATATGTCACATGTTCATGGATCCTGAGGGTCATTAACTGAAGTGAATGAAATCGCAGAGTCAAATTTTGGAACGTTTACTACAGATGACAGAAAGGGGGACTATACATACTTTCAGGTAGTAGGCAATCTCTTGGGTGTACGGTGCCAGTTGCAGTAGACATAGCTACCGCACGACGATTGCCACAGGGTTAAATAGACATAGCTACCGCACGGCAATGACACGTTCCCGGGTGAAAAAACGGACAAATTGAATGGAAAAACCAAAAAAGGGATGATAGCGAGGCTCTGTCAGTTCATAAAACCAACAAAGTTAACTGCAATGTAAACACCAACCCGTGCATGCAAACGTCACCATGTGACGAACACTATGCTTATTTTTATTTGCCGCAGATGCTACCAACCAGCCACGATTGGGTCAAGACTCAAAAAATTCTTACCACCATTCAACTCAAGGTAACAAAATGAAGGTAAGTAATTGTTTTTAAAAAACTTATAATTAAGCCAAAAACTCTATTTCAAATGAAATTTAGCAATATTAATAGATGTGACGATAAGATTTTTTATTTAGAAACTTCTGAATTACGTTATCCCAATGTGATTTAATTTGTTTTTGGGATCTGGCGCTATTGAAATACCCCCTCAATTATGATAAACGAAATTCAGATCGATAAAGTAGCACTCACTTACCAGTTTTGATATTCCAATTAATCAAACTATCCATATACAAAAACCAAACATCTCCCGTTCCCATCAGCCACTCAGCTATATCTGCTCATTTAACGCTCAACAACGAAGCAAGCCCAGCTGATGGTAAATTGCATATTAAGTGCATTTATTCACCGCCGCTGTTTAGTTTTTTATCAATAATTGACAACCCTCTCGCCTGTTGACTATGCCTAATATGTGACCGATGGATACGGCACCACGGCATAACAATCAGGTTGGAGGAAGCATGGACGCTAACACTCTATTACGCTGCGGGTTGCTGGCTTCGCTAATTGCCAGTAGCGGTGCAATCGCCAATGACAACATCGTGGTCTTGCAGCTCGGCACAGCTTTCAGCAATGAGAAACTCGATATCCATATCGCGGATGCCAAATACCACCATATGTTCTGGCGCTGGGGAGATTCAGGCTGCCAATTCGGCTTGGGGGCTCGTGCCGGGGTACTCAAGGTAGAAGATGAAGAAACAGCCAGACTGGGAGGCGGGGCGCGTATCGAATGCCAATGGGGAAACTGGGTAGCCTGGATTCCCGGCGATGTGCTCTGGCTGGAACAACATGAATTCGGGAAACTGGGCCACAACCACAAAGACTATGGCGGCCCGTTCCAGTTCTCTACCGGTCTCGGTCTGGGCTATGCACTGACCTCAAATTGGCTGATCGGCTATCAATACGAACACATGTCCAATGCTTATATGTATGACCATAATCCGGGGCTGGACAGCCATACGCTCCACATCGAATACCGTTTTTAGCCCAACAGGCTCAGCCTGTTATCAACGCAGCACAGCATAAAAAGCCTTCACTTTCGTGAAGGCTTTTTGTTTATGCCTGTCCCGTTACAGATAGAAGAGACCTACGATCAGAATGTGAGCGACAAAACCGGCCATCAGGGGGACCGAGGTGCGCTTAATCACCGCAAACGGGGTCAGCTTGGCACCGCTGGAGACCGCGATGATCACGCCGGATACTGGCGACATGGCACGCCCCATATGGGAGGCCTGCTGCATCGGCAGGATCATGGCGGCGGTGTTGACCCCCATGCTGGCCGCAATCTGCGGGATCAGCTCGACAAAGGCGAGGAAGGGCGCATTGCCGGAGCCCATGATGATGGCAGCCGCCAGGGTCACCAGCGCAAAGACGATAGCCATGGCAAAGGCCGGCAGCCCCACATGCTCGGCCCCGACGATCAGGATGTCGATCACCCCCAACACCTTGATGCCGTGGGCGAAGATCCCCGCCGCTACCAGCAGCCCTACCACGTTGCTGAATGCGGAACCCATACCGTTTAAGAAGTGGCTGAAACCGCCGCACACCTGCTTCATGTCACGGGTTCTGGCCGCCTCAACCACCATGCTGATAAACATCGAGATCATCACGATGGTGATGACGTTGAGCTTGATGTGATCAACAAACAGGGAGGAAAATCCTACCGCCATGATGATGGGCAGCATTGGCAAGATGGCATAAAAACCGGGCACACCCACCTGCTGCGCCGACTCATCCACTGCGGCCGCCCCCTGGTGCTGGTGCCCGTCCTGCAGATCGCAACGACGCTGCCAATAAATGTGCATCAGCCCCACTACCAGCACGGTCGCGAGCGCGGCCGGTCCCTGATAGGTGTAGACATACTCGATCACGTTGTGACCCATACCCACCGCATCGGTCGCCCGGATGGCGTCGATAGCGGTCGGGGTATACGCCACGCCGAGGGAGGTGGCAATCACCCCGGCTGACGAGGCAGCCGACAGCCCCAACCCGACCATGATGGGGAAAAGGGTTGCCATCAACAGCACCGCCAGACCGGTCGCCGAGGGGATCGCCAACTGCAAGCCACTGGCCAGCAGATAGGAGAAGAAGAGCAACACATAGGGAGAGCGCAACCGGCGCAATGGCCGGATGGCGATGCGCACCACCGCATCGTTGGCACCGATATGATCCATGTAGTGAGCAAAGCCCATCAGCGCCATGATCATCAGCCCCAGATCCGCCGCCCGCGAACTGAACAGATCCCGCATCACTTCAAAGGGATCGAACAGGGCAAGCCCGGTGCTCGCGACCCCTTTGGGCAGCACACTCCCCCACCCTGCCAACTGGCTTGCCACCATCAGCACCAGACCGGCGGCAAACAGCACCGGCTCGGCCCGATAGCCTTTGAGGATCAACCTGGCCACCAGCACGATGACCAATACCGCAATAACTACCTGAAACATGACGACTCCTTAGCGGCTGAAACGGGAGTGAGTGAGCTTGATGATCTCGACCACCACGGCACTGGCCGCCTCAAGGGATTTGACCGGCAGATACTCATAGATGGAGTGGAAATTGTGAGCACCGGTGAAGAGGTTCGGGCAGGGCAATCCCTTCTGGGAGAGCACGGCGCCGTCATAACCGCCGCGCATCGGGATCGGCTTGGGGGTGATCCCCAGCGTTTCATAAGCGGCCAGCGCCAGCTCGATGGGATAACGATTATCGCCCTGCAAACTGTTGAACACATTGCTGTAGCGATCACTCAGGCTATAACGCACGCTCTGCTCACCCCACAGGGCCTGGCAGCTCTTGCCGAGGGTGTCGAGCAGTGTCATCCGCTGTTGATAACCCGCTTGAGTGAAGTCACGCACATCCAGCTTGAGCACGGTTTTGGCGCTGTTGCCCTGCATCTGCTTGACCCAGTAGTAACCCTCGCGCCCCTCGGTATATTCGGGTGCTTCGCCCCCGGGCAACATGGCGATAAATTTGTGCGCCATCAGCAGGGAGTTTTTCAGCTTGCCCTTGGCCGACATGGGGTGCGCCGAGGCACCGTGAAAAACAAACTCCGCATCCCCCGCATTCCAGTTCTCATAAACCAGCTCGCCAATCCCGCAGCAGTCGAGGGTGTAGGCGAAGTCAGCGCCAAAACGCTCGGTATCGAACGCCTTGGCCCCGCGCAATCCCTGCTCCTCGTCCGGTACCAGACCAATTTTGATGGTGCCGTGGGGGATCTCCGGATGCGCCTGAAGGTAAGCCACCGCATTGACGATGGCGGCGATGGCCGCCTTGTCATCTGCGCCCAGCAGGCTGGTGCCGTCGGTCACGATGATGTGATCGCCAACATAATTGGCCAGCTCGGGAAACTCGCTCTGACGCAGGGTGATCTGTTGCTCGGCATTGAGGCAGATATCCCCCCCGTCATAAGCCACCACCTTGGCATGGGTATCAGCGGTGTGTTCGGCGCTGGTATCGAGATGGGCAAAGAACGCCACGGTGGGCAGATCCCCGCCCACATTGGCTGGCAGAGTGGCGGTCAGGATGGCGTTGTCCGCCACCTCCACGGTCAGACCCAGAGCAATCAGCTCCTGCGCCACCTTGTCAGCCAGCACCCGCTGCCCCGGGGAAGAGGGCATCACCCCGGCCGCCCCCGCTTCACGGTTGGTGGTGGTGTTGATGGCGGTGTATCCCAAAAATCGGTCGACAATATGCATTGCGGTAGCCTTGTGAGTAGTTACGGAGACATTCCGTGACGAGATCCGGCGGTCCAGTCGTTGATTGCCGCAATATGCAGCGATAACGCCTTGGATTAACGAGAAAAAACAAGATGGATAAGAACCGGCCCAGTCCCGTCGGATGACAATGAACCGTGACATGTACCACAAGATCAGCGCAGCAAAACAGAGGAATAGCCCAAAGTGGGTAGTTGATCACACTAGTTTTCAGATTTTTGGCGGTACAAACCATGCTTATGGCCCGAATGAATCAGCCATCCTTGCGATCAGGCTGCGCGGCCATTGGCATTAAGCCATGGCCACCTGATGACCATCACATTCGATGAAACCG